>CALIEE010000172.1 GCA_938022485.1 uncultured bacterium
CCCTCTAAAACGTAATACTTTTTATCCTCAGCCTCAGGGCCAAGGGAGACTGAACAAGCCACAAAGGCGGTTAAAAATATAAAAGAAAGTATTAACCAACCTTTTCTATAACTCATTCTTTTATTCTCTCTCCAGGCCCAAGAGCTCCCTCACTTGGCCCAGTCAATAAGGAAGAGGGGTCGTCAAATTGTTCCATAGCAGCAGTAACACTTTGAGCTGCTCGTGAAATATCTTTACTAACATTATTAACATCAACAACAAGCAAATCTATTGCCGAGCGTAAAGACTTAGCTAATTTTTGGCTTTCTTTGTCTACAGTTTGCGAAGTAGAACCAACATTCCCAAGGACAACTTTCATCTCTTCAAGCATTATAGGAAGGTTCTTTCCTGCAGAATCGAAAGTTTTTCTAGCCGCTTTAGTAACATCAACCATATTAGCTGAAACCTCGGACAAATTGGCAACGAGCTTCTTAGTCTCCGAGTCCACAGACGCTAAAGAAGCTGAAAAAACTTCGAGATTGTTTAAAGTACTGACTAAAGACTTTCTATTTTCCTCTGACATAAGCCCCTTAGCTTCCTGTAAGATTTGACCAAAATCATCAATCAAACCAGGCACAGAGTTAGCTATAGCATCAAGCTCCGTTTCACCTTCTTGCACTATTGGATAGCTCTCTCCTAAAGGAATCTCTTTCAAGAAAGGGCTACTGCCAGTCCCACCTTTTAGCTCCACTGCAGCAAGGCCGGTTAAAAGATTTCGGGTAATAACCGCACTAGTATCGGTTTTAACAGGAATGTCGGCATTCACTTCAATTGAAACTTTTACCCTTTCAATATCAGTAGGAGAAATTACAAAATCTTTAACAGAACCGACAACTATTCCTTTCATTGTCACGTAACTATCGATCTGGAGACCACTCAATGAATGTTTTCGAAAGTAGACCGTGTAACCAGTTGTAGCCTTACTACTACCGCCACCCCCTAACCAGATGATGCTTGAAAAAAAGAAGATTGAAAGTACAACGACGACGACTCCAACCAGTGTATATTTCGGACTCGATTCCATTACAGTCTAGCTCTGATACCTTGCGGAAAAATACTCCTGAATCCAAGGATCGTCTGTTTGCACCACCTCCTGATAACTTCCATTAGCCACGACGGATCCCTGTCCTAGCACAACAATTCTGTCAACTATTCCCTCAAGAGTGTCTAAATCATGGGTTACCATGAAAATAGTCAGTCCCAAAGAATCACTTAAGGTACGTATTAACTGATCAAAAGCTCGCGCATTGACTGGGTCCAAACCACTGGTTGGTTCGTCCAAGAACAAAATTCTAGGCTCAAGAGCCAGGGCTCGAGCCAAAGCTGCTCTCTTTCTCATTCCTCCAGAAAGCTCAGAGGGCAATTTTCCTGCAACGCTGGCTTCTAGTCCTGACAAACCAAGTCGGAGCTGAACAAGATCGTCAATCAAAGAGTGATCAATCGTGGTCTGCTCCAGAAAAGGCAGGGCAATATTCTCACCTACCGTTAGGGCTGAAAAAAGAGCTCCATTCTGAAAAAGTACTCCGAAGCTTCTTCGAAGTTTATTCATTTTCTCAGGAGAACAACGCCAAACATTCTCACCTAGAAGCCAAATCTCTCCCGATGTTGGCCTAAGCAATCTTATAATCTCTCTAAGCAGGGTCGATTTTCCGCACCCACTTCCTCCAATAATAGCAACAACTTCTCCCTGCCCTACCCTAAAACTAACGCCATTATGTACGACCTGACTTCCAAACTTCGTAACTATGTTTTCAATATCTATTACAGTTTCCACAGACGGTTAGTACCCCAATTGAACATATAAAACTGCAAAAGCAGCGTTAATTAGGATCACCGAAACTATGCTTTGCACTACAGTAGAAGTTGTATTTATTCCTACGCTTCGTGCACTGTTTTCAACAACAAGTCCCATCCGACAGCCTATAATTCCTATAAATACAGCAAAAATAGGCGCTTTAATTAAACCAATGGCGAAAGACTGCCAAGGAAGCACTATCTGAAGACGATCCAGAAAGGTAGTTGATGATATTCCAAGTTGAAAATCAGCAACCATCATCCCCCCAGCTACCCCCACAAGATCTCCAAGAATAACTAGAAGAGGCATCGCAATCACTAAAGCAAGTATTCTGGGCAACACCAGTGCGTGCATTGGGGACAAACCTAAAGTGCTAAGGGCATCTACTTCTTCATTCAGCTTCATCGTTCCAATCTGAGCGGTAAATGCTGAGCCACTTCTGCCAGCCATCACTATTGCCACGAGAATTGGCGCCAATTCTCGACAAATTGACAAACCAACTGAGTCAACAATGAAAATATTAGCCCCGTACTGCTGAATTTGTGAGGCAAAAAGGTAGGCAAGAACTACTCCAATCAAAAAAGTGACTAGAATCACAACAGGTATTGCATCCACTAAAACTAACTCTAGCTGACCAACAATCTCTTTGCCTCGAAATAACTTTGGATTTTTTACCGCTCTCCAAAAATAACTGAAACACTGTCCAACAAACGATAGTAGCTCTCTCGCTTTATCCCAAGCATGAATACTCCCCCTGCCAATTCGATCAATGAGACCTAGTTCTTTACTCTTTTTTCTAGGAACAGGTTCATCTAAACGATCTTCAACAAGTTGAATTAAAGAAAGTTGATCCTTATCAAAATTTTTTAGTTGGACTTTTTTGCCCTTCAGACCAGAGAGAAGAGCCATCGCGCCAGCGGTATCTATTTTGGTGAGAGAACTGCCGTCAACTTCGACTTCTTGAACCTTGCCAAGTTCAAGTTGAGAAATATCATTAGTGAGCGCTGCTAACCGATTAATCCTCCAGCTACCTGAAAGACTGAGTTCAGCCTTTGAACCATGCTCCGTGTATTTTAGATTTTCAGCCAATTTTTAGCGGTATTGTCTGCGGGTTAGGATAAAAAAGATGTTGTAACCTCTAGTCGAGAGTATGACAAATGCGGCCACTTTAGCCTCAATACCTCGCCCACTTTAAACTTCGTCTTTTTGATGTAATTCCAAGCGGGGTATACCGGGCGCGAAGCGTCCGGCAGATATTTATATACTGAAACCTGATGTAAGCACTGGCCAAGCACGAAATTTCAAGTAGTTTTAGTATATTTAATGAAGATAATTCTCAAGTTCACGACGCAGGGCTATAAGCTTCTTAGAGTCTTTTTTATTTAAAGCTGGAGGGTCTTTTTTTAGTTCAGCAATTTTCTTCCTTAGCGAGAACTTAAAATGGTCAGGTTTAAATCTACCGAAATTTTCTGACTTTAACTTATTGAAGCTACTTCTCTGAATCTTGTGATCTCGACAACTAGAGCCTGGGGACTGAACAGGGCGATTGGTGAATACCAAAACACTGCTAACTTCTTTTCGGCAAACAAAGACTTTCTCAGCTTTAACAAACTCAGGGGAGGAGATCAGGTTTATAAAAACTAAGGTGAAAAGAAATCCAAATTTCATTTTTTAAGTATTTATAATAAAGGAAATCAACAAAACCTTTTCGTCAGAAGTTCAAAAAATTTTCAGACTGAATAAAAAAAGACTCACTTATCAGCCAGTACTTGTCTAGGCGCTTAAGGGTCGACGAATGAGGCGTGCTGCCGCACGCGGCAGTAAGAAGAGCCCACCGAGCAACGAAGGGAAGGACTAGTTTGAATGACTGTGAGATAGTGCAGGGGGAGGAGAGTGATAGTGGTTCCAACCAACCTCTTCAAAAACGCCAACCGATAGTTCGGTTATAAGTCAGGAGCATTTAAGCCTGTTGATTCTTATGGCCTCTGAAATTTTTTCGCTACAAAGTTTCCTTTTTAGGAGGCCCATCACAAATAGTGTCCAAAGCGTTTTAAGAGCTCTGCCCCCCTGCATTTGAAACTCTACGGATCTCATAGTGATGAGTGAATCAGGGCCGGCCCTTATTCTCCATTGCAAGCTTAGGCACAATTAAAACTGAGCAGCTTATCCCCTAATATACTAAAAACCCGACTATTATTTCCCCATTCAAACAGTC
>CALIEE010000173.1 GCA_938022485.1 uncultured bacterium
CCCAACAAATCCAATGACTGGGGAACTTTTCTCAAAAGGCCAACTAACTGGCTCGGCCTTGAAGTCTTCTGGGTTAATAAAGTTATGAATTACCTCTAGTCGTTCTCCCAGACCAGCTTCAACAAACGAGCGACCTGTTTCTTTTGAGTTAGCCACAAAGAAATCGAGCCTTGATAAAAAGCCTCTAAAGGCAGGTTTTTCTTTATAAAAAGCTATAAAAGCTACTGTTGGGATTCGTAGAATTTTAAGTGCTAGGATCTCTGCAGGTTTCCAGTAGATGTAGTCCATTATGTAGGCCAGATGAAACCTGTTCTTTTTACAGAATGAGAGCATCCAAAACAGAGATTTAATATAACCTAAGAGACCATTGTTTTCAGTCAGGTTCCTTTCAATGAGATTTACAGGAAGTTCTTTGCAAACTTTTTGAAAAGGTCCACCGCCTTCACCCAGTATTAGAAATATCTCAAAATCTTTAGAAAAGTGATTAATTTGAGCAATCGCTCGATTAACAAAACTACCAGCCGACTTAGGGTTGTAGTAAATGAAAAGAAGCTTTGGTTTTTCGCTGCTAGAATTGCCGGGCACGGTGGGTTCCTTGTTTATTGAATTTTCAGTATATTGTCTTCTCCAGCTATTTTCTAGTAAAAACCACTGGTTTTAGGGCTTTGTCCTGAAAAAGCTCCTAGGATTGCATCCGATTCCTTGGACGACAATTTTTTCTATTATCACTCCAAATCTTACTCCCTATTTCTGGACTACTGGTTCTTGAGGAGACAAGACCAAGAAGTCGAGCGGCCACCACCAGTGCGTTCCAACAAGCCTTTATCAGCAAGTTGAGTAAGGCTATATTTAACTGTCGAAGTTTTAAAACCAGTTTCTTTTATGATTTGGTCGCGACTCGCGTTGCCCCGCGTCTTAATTACTTTGAGAATTTCTAACTGACTGCTTGGTAGTGCTTGAACTTGAGCCTTTAACGAACTTTTAACTTCTAAATTGACTGAAAGTTGAAAAAGGCAAGAACAGAAGAACTCTAGCCATGTATTAAGTCCCGCGCATGAACCGGGACATGTTCTTTCCGCTTGTCTTAACGAGGAGAAAAACTTCTCCTGCTCTCTGAACACCGCTTCTCCAAGAGATTCACTTTCAAGCACAAAGTAGCCAGCTTCTATAAGCCTGGCTCGAGTCATGGAGAAAGCTATGAATTGATTGAGTCGGCTAAAAGGACTGATTTGCAGAAATTCTAGGTGAAGCATAGCCGCTTTTACGACTGGATGGAGCTCGTCTTTACTCTCTATAGCCCAATTGAGGTGTTTTTTTAGCCTAGATTCCAATACTAAATGCTCTAGTGTTTGAAAGAGGAAGCTTCCTGAAGCGGTCTGAAGGGGGGCTCTGGAGCTTCTAGGAAAATCAATTCCTAAGTTCTTGGCAACTTCACTTGGTGAAATGTTGGACAGTGAACTACTAGTTTTAGACTGTGTAGTTTTCAAAAATTCAACAAACTTTGCCGCAACTGGAAAGGAAGGTGGAGCATTCAGCTGATCAATTTTTGCGGAAAGAAATTTCTTCTCTGTGAATAACTTAAGTTGACTAGAATCGAGATGGCTTTTACAGCCATCAAGAAGCAAAAAATACCTAGTCTCTTTTTCCAAGAGTTCTTCCTGGGCCTTTGCCTCAGCCAGAGGACTTTTTACTAGCTGTCCGCAAAGGTACTCTAGCTCGGCAATCTGATTGAAAAGCTTTGGCCCAGGTCTGAAGATGAAATTGCTCATTGCGAGCAAGATACCAAAGAAAAAATAGGGCGCACATCAAGGATTGTCGCTTTGTGTATTAGCTTGGCTCTAAAACACAAATTTGGCCAATGTTTAACATGTGGGGAAAAGGCCTATCTCGCTGGAATCAATAAGATTTTTATCAAGCTCTGATATCTCAGGGTGCCGCTCTTGACCCCAGCTGCGTATATCGAGATAAGAGGTGCCGAAAACAGGCTATTTTGTCAGTTCTCTTGCTTTTAGGCGTTGTCAGTTTACCATGTAGTCCAGCATTGGATATTCTTGGCAGGGGCTAACTTGGGCATAGATATCTAGAGTGTCCTACTGGCTGTTAGAGTTGACAGGTAAGCCCGAGATTTACAGGCTTTTTCTTTGCCCCTTGGTCTCTAAGCAATTGAAAGAAGGGCCGCTGAATAGTTACGGTCTTAGGAATTATGGAAATAAAAGGCATATACTACATTCACCTTCTTCTCTCTGCTGGGATTTTCGTTGCCCTCTGGAAAATCGTTGGTGAAGGAATGATGAAGCCTTTCTTCGATATGTTAGCCGAGCGTGAGCAGAAAACGGTCGGGGATGAAAAGAAAGCGCAGAAAACTTTGGAACTTAGTGCCCAAGTAGCCGCGGATATAGATTCAGAATTGCTTGAAGCCAGGGTTGAGGGCGTAAAACTTAGAGAAGAACAGCTTGCTGCTGCTCGTGGGGAAGTGGCAAAGGTCACGGATAAAGCGAGTAAAGAGGCAGAAGCGACCCTTACTGCCGGTCGTCAAGAGATTGGCACGGTGGCTTCGAAAGCCCGCTCCGATTTGGAAAAAGAGATTGATGGTCTGGCTGAAGTGCTGGTCTCTAGGGTTCTTGGAAAAGAGTCAGTAGGAAAGACGGTACACTAAATTGTTGAGTTTTCTAACAAGAGGGAAAGGCTTTATGCATTTGCGAAATTGTAGACTAAGAGTGCTTGTATTGGCTGGTTTGCTTTTTCTTATTGTCGCTACGCCGGCCCATGCCGCTGGAGGAAGCGCCGACCCTGTGATGAGTTTTGTCTGGGCTATTATAAACTTTACCCTTTTCTTCTTTTTAATGCTGGCAATTTATAAGAAGCACGTAGCCCGCCTAATCCGAGCGAGAAGCGCTAGGGTGGCAGAGCACCTTCAGCGCTCTCAGAATGCCCTTGCCGAGGCAGAGCAGGAGTATGGCTCTCTTAAAGAAAAACTAAATAACATCGAAGGTGTGAAAAAGGATCTTTTCGATCGTTACAATGAGGAAGGTCGAAAACAGTCGACTTTGTTGATTGAGTCAGGAAACACCAGTGCATCTAGGATTAAGTCGGACGCTGAGCGTCAGGTTGAAACTGAGCTTTCCCAAGAATCTAAAAAGATTAGAAAGGAAGTTGTAGCTAGTGCTGTCGGCAAGGCGACTAAGCAGTTGCAAAGTTTAAGCAAGGACGATGATGCGAAGCTTAGAGCTGATGCACTTCAAAGGTTTCTCAACCAAAGCCATGCGGCTCGGCCATCGGCGTAGTTAGGAGATATAGTTTTGGCAAAAAAATCGGGAAAGCTAGCATCTAGATACGCGCGAGCGTTTTTAGCTTCAGTAGAAAAAGAGCTAGGGACAAGTGGCTCACCAACGCCAGCGCAACAAGCAGCTGATGAGCTTAAGCAGTTTTCCTCTGTTTGGGAAAAGGACCAGGAGCTTTCAAGTGTGTTGCTCAGTCCAATGTTTGCTAGAGAGCAACGAATCACTGCCTTGGAATCTGTTGTAAAAGAAGCTGGCTTGTCTGAGATCACTAGAAAGTTTCTCAAAGTAGTCTTCCAGCGAGATAGAATATCTGCATTGCCGGAGATTGCTGAGGCTTTTTCAGTTGTAGCTGATAAAGCGGCCTCGGTTGTTAGAGTGACTGTGAGCACATCAAGAGAAATTGATAAGGTCGAAGCCCAGGGGATTGAGAAAGCTGTTGCTGGAAAGGTTGGCGGAAGCCCAGAGTTTACGTGGAATGTCGATCCGAAACTATTAGGCGGCTTGGTTATAGAATATGCCGGACAGATCTTTGACGGCTCGTTAAGCGGTCAATTAGGAAAAATTGAAAAAGAACTTACTCCATAGTCGCTGCACTAGTTGCTTGGAATAAACATAGATTTTAATGAAATAAGGAAAAACGGAGAAGAGATAGAGATGGAAATCAAAGCTCAGGAAATTAGCAGAATTCTGAAAGAGCAGATCCAGGACTATGATGCCGGAGTTGAGCTTGCTGAAGTGGGAAGTGTGCTTTCGGTGGGTGATGGTATTGCCAGAATACATGGCCTTGAAGGCGTTGCAGCTGGTGAGCTGCTAGAGTTTCCCGGAGAGGTTATGGCTATCGCGCTTAACCTTGAAGAAGACAATGTCGGAGCCGTTTTGATGGGGGAGACTTCCTCTATTAAGGAAGGGGACGTTGTAAAGCGAACCGGAAAGATTGCTGAGGTTCCGGTTGGTGAGGCTTTGGTCGGACGTGTTGTGAACGCTCTTGGTCAGCCTATCGATGGTAAGGGACCCATCGAAGCTAAAGAAACTCGAAGAATTGAAATTAAGGCTCCTGGTATCATGGCTAGGAAGAGTGTTCATGAGCCTCTTCAAACTGGCCTTAAGGCTATCGACACCATGGTTCCAATTGGTCGTGGCCAGAGAGAGCTAATCATTGGAGACCGTCAGACAGGAAAGTCAGCAGTTGCCCTTGATACAATTATCAACCAGAAGGGCAAAGGAGTTACATGTATCTATGTAGCTATTGGACAGAAGCGTTCCAGTGTTGCTCAAGTGGTGGACAAGCTCCGTGAAGAGGGAGCCTTGGATCATACAATTATTGTTTCTGCCTCAGCTTCTGAACCAGCTCCTCTTTCTTTTATTGCTCCTTATTGTGGTTGCACAATGGGCGAATATTTCCGCGATAACGGGAAGCACGCTCTAATTGTTTATGATGACTTGTCCAAGCATGCTGTAGCTTACAGAGCTATTTCATTACTTTTAAGAAGACCTCCTGGTCGTGAGGCTTATCCTGGTGACGTTTTCTACCTTCACTCCAGATTGCTTGAGCGTGCGGCGAAAATGAGTGATGAGCAGGGAGCTGGATCTTTGACAGCCTTACCTATCATTGAAACTCAGGCTGGCGATGTATCTGCTTATATTCCGACTAACGTAATTTCGATTACTGATGGTCAGATCTATCTTGAATCAGATTTATTCTATTCAGGTGTTCGACCGGCCATTAACGTTGGACTTTCAGTATCAAGGGTTGGTGGCTCTGCTCAGATTAAAGCGATGAAAAAAGTAGCTGGAACATTAAGACTTGACCTGGCCCAGTATCGAGAAAAACAGGCTTTTGCTCAGTTTGGTTCAGATCTTGACGAATCTACTCAAGCCCAGCTTTCAAGAGGTGAAAGGTTGGTTGAGGTTTTGAAGCAGGGTCAATATGAGCCGATGGAAGTTGAGCTACAAATTGTTTCAGTTTTTGCTGCTAACAACGGATTCCTTGACGAGCTTGAAGTTGGTGACATTGGTGAATATGAAAAAGAACTGCACCAGTATGTTCAGGCCAATGCGAAGGAAGTTCTCGATGCGATCCGAGAAAAGGGTGCTACTAACGATGAACAGAATGCTGCGCTGAAAGAAACAATTGGGAATTTTACCAAAGACTTCTTGTCTACTAAAGGAGCTGCTCCGGCGGCTTCAGCGGCCAAGTCTACCTCTGGCTCTGCAGCAGGGGCAGCGGCATAACACTTTGTATCCTTGAAGGGAGAAGACTTATAAATGTCTAATCTAAAAGAAATCAGGCGCCGTATTGGTTCAGTGAGTAATACCAAGCAGATTACTCGAGCCATGAAACTAGTTTCTGCAGCCAAGCTCAGAAGAGCTCAGGATGCAGCAACTGGTGGACGTGATTTTTCAAAGCGACTGGATCGCATTCTTGCTGAGCTAATGGGTAGTTTGCCTGAAGACTTTTCGCATCCTCTTTTGGAAAAAAGAGAAGCTGTTAAGAAGCGAAGGCTTGTTGTTGTCTCTGGAGACAGGGGTCTTTGCGGGCCCTATAATACCAACGTTCAAAAAGCAGTTATCAGAGAATTGGAAGCTTCAGAAGCTGAGAACGTAGAACTGGACATGATTGCGATTGGTCGACGGGCTGTTTCCACCGCTAATGCTCGAGGATGGAACCTAGTGGAAGGCTATGAATCGCTAGCTACTGATCCAACTGAATGGCCAATTTCAGAGATTACAACCAGATGTGGAAATGACTTTGAAAGTGAAGACTGCGACGAAGTTATCTTGCTTTATACTCACTTCCACTCGGCGGTTAGTCAGGAAGTGACCAGAGTTAGTTTGATACCGTTTGAAGGAACACCTGTTGGAACTGAAGCAGAAGTTCAGTCTAAGGAAGAGGAAGGACCTCAGTCGCTTAATAAGACTAAATGTGATCCAGATGCGGAGTCGATTGTTTCAGAGCTAATCAATGTTCTTATTTCCTCTAAGCTTACTCAAGCGATTTTGGAATCTAGAGCTAGCGAGCACGCGGCGCGAATGACTGCAATGGATGCTGCTACAAACAACGCATCTGATTTGATAGGAAAGCTTAAGCTTACCTACAACAGAGCCCGTCAGAGTGCTATTACAACTGAACTAATTGATATTGTGGGTGGTGCCGAAGCCACCAGTGGATAGTAATTTTTTATAAATAACTTTTTAATATTTAAGTTTTTTTAAATAATTGGAAAAAGAGGTCGAAATGGCTACAGCAAGAACTGGAAAATTAGTGCAAATAATGGGTCCCGTAGTGGATATCTCATTTGAGGAAGGCTCAGGTCTTCCTGATATTGGGCACGCTTTGACAATTACCAACCCAGCGATTGATGACCAAGATGATAACTTGGTTGTTGAAGTTAGTATTCACGTTGGCGACAATGTTGTCAGATGTGTTGCGATGGACAGCACTGATGGATTGACCAGAGGAATGGACGCCAGGGATACAGGCGCTGGAATTAAAGTGCCAGTGGGAGAGGCGACTCTTGGGAGAATCATGGACGTTGTTGGTCGACCAGTTGATGAGCTTGGCCCAATCAAGAATAAAGATAGTTGGGAGATTCTTAGAGAGGCTCCTAAGTTTGAAGACCAAGCCGCCACAAAAGACTTCTTTGAGACTGGTATCAAAGTAATTGACCTACTCGCACCATACGTTAAAGGTGGGAAAATCGGCCTTTTTGGAGGTGCTGGTGTAGGTAAGACAGTTATTATTATGGAGCTGATTAACAACGTTGCGAAAGCACACGGTGGGTATTCAGTATTTGCTGGAGTGGGTGAGAGAACTCGTGAAGGTAACGACCTTTGGCATGAGATGACTGAAAGTGGTGTTATTGATAAAGCAGCGCTTGTCTATGGTCAGATGAACGAGCCTCCAGGAGCTCGTTTCCGAGTTGCTCTATCTGCTCTTACAGTAGCGGAATATTTCCGTGACCAAGAGAACAGAGACATGCTTCTTTTCGTTGATAATATTTTCCGTTTCGTTCAAGCGGGTGCTGAGGTATCAGCTCTTCTTGGTCGGATGCCTTCAGCGGTTGGTTACCAGCCAACACTGGCAACTGACGTTGGAGAATTGCAGGAAAGGATTACATCAACCAAATCAGGTTCGATTACTTCAGTTCAGGCCATTTATGTTCCTGCGGATGACCTGACTGACCCTGCCCCTGCAACGACTTTTACTCACTTGGATGCGACTACAGTATTGTCTAGGTCTATTGCAGAGCAGGGAATTTATCCTGCTGTAGACCCTCTTGACTCAACTTCTAGTATCTTGGACCCAGCAGTTCTCGGAGAAGAGCACTATAAAGTAGCTCGTGAGGTTCAGCGACTGCTTCAGCGTTACAAGGACCTTCAGGATATCATTGCTATTCTAGGAATGGATGAGCTTTCTGAAGAAGATAAGCTTACAGTTGAAAGAGCTCGTAAAATTCAGCGTTTCCTTTCACAGCCTTTCTTTGTAGCCGAGCAGTTTACTGGAATGGAAGGTAAATACGTTAAGCTTGAAGATACTATCCGTGGATTCCAAGAAGTAGTTGATGGTAAACATGACGATCTTCCTGAGCAGGCTTTCTACCTTGTTGGAACAATTGAGGACGCAAGAGCTAAGGCTGAACAGCTAGCTAATGAAGCCTAAGATAATTTAGGGGTTCAGAAATGGACCTCTAAATATTTGTTCACTTTAGATTTATAAAAATAAGAGAGAACCTCACCATGAGTGCAGAATTCGAACTTGAAATTCTAACCCTCGGCAAGAAGCTATTTGGAGAGAAAGTCTCTGAAGCGATAATTCCTGCTTGGGATGGTGAAACTGGTATTCTTGCTAATCACGAACATTTTGTTGGTAAGCTAGGA
>CALIEE010000174.1 GCA_938022485.1 uncultured bacterium
AAGGCGGCTCAAAAATCTTTACAGTTCGGCAGGGTAGTGGAGTTGAACCTTCGGATACTCCTTTCTTGGTTGAAGCGGGACCTCATTCACTAACGGTTGTTCATGCAGGAATACTCTACGAGCTGGATAAGTCGGCTAGCTCAATCAAGAGAGTTTTCTAAGTATATCAACAAATCGGAAAAATTTTGGAGTAAGAAGTTTATTTCGAATTGTCAAAAAAACAAAGCAGTAAAGTAGTAGAAGTAAGGTAGTAAGCAGTACCCGTAGTAAAGAAGTAGAGTAGTAAATGTTGTATTGTGAGGGATTTAGATTTTTCTTGGTTTGATTTACTTTTAGCCTGCCCCGGTTAATTGGAAATAATCAACCAGCCCCGATTTATGTGACCCTCCTAGGGCAGAGACTCTCCCGGTCTCTGCCCTTTTTTATTAGATGTTCAGCCCCAATTTTCTGTGCTAGCTTTAATAAGCTTGTAGTTTGGTGGTTTATTCCTCTGTGATCCTTATAGGAGCCTCTTTGATGTTAAGTAAAATTGTCTTCAGTGTGTTCTCTCTGCTCTTTGTAACAGCTTGCTCTAGTAGTGCTATCATTAAGCCGGAGGTTACAGTTGTCGGAATGAATGTTGAGCGGGCCAGTCTTTGGGAAACGACTGCTCGTTTCGACGTGCGAGTTGATAACGAGAATGAATTTGATCTCGAAGTTGAAAGAGCCAGTCATTTGCTGGAGATTAATGGGGTTAGATTGGGGAAGGGCCTAAGCAGTGAAGGCTTCACGATTCCAGCTTTTAGTTCGACAAAAATTCCAGTTGTTGTGAATGTAAGTAACACCACTATTCTCTCCAGGTTGGGAAAACTTACTAGTAACAAGGTTTTAGATTATCGAATTTCAAGCACTCTCTACCCGAAGGGACAGAACGGTAAGATCAAGGTTTATCAACAAGGGCGCTTTGGGCCATAAGGGCTGATAACCCGGTTGGTTATTTACCGCGCTGGTTATCTTGCCTAGCTCGGTAGCGTTTGCCTACCTTTCTTATAGGACCTTCTTTTTGTTTTGCCTACTGGCCTATGTTCAAAAAGCTCGTGATTTGAGTTGCTTATGAGCTCGTAAGCTTATCTTCTCCCAGAAACTTATAACTTGACAAAAATAGTATTGAATAGTACCCTGAGCCCTTCAATTACGATCCGAGTAGTTTAGAGACGTTCCCTCGACTCCTGCACTGGACCAAATCTTTGGTTGGCCTGGTGGAGGCCGTTGCCTCAAAACTTGTGGTTTTTCTACCACTTCTCATTTTTTTTCTAATATTAGGAGATCCTTATGGACGCCATTCGAAACTCAAGACTTGAAGCTGTAGTTCGAGACGCTTTACCCGTAGCCCGAGAGATGTGCGTTGCCACTGCGTTGCAACGATCCAAGGCAAAGAAAAAAGATCTTGAGCACGCGGTTGGTCGATTCAACACTGAATTCGAAAACCCGCTATCGTTCAAATCTGCAGCCGACTTGCTGTTAAGCTCCATGGGCGGCGCAATGGATGTTTTTGAAAAGAGAAATTACAGTCTCTACACTGACTGTCAGCCGGTTGTCGAGCGCTTGTATGAAACTATACAGGCATTGGATAACGAGGACGAGCATGAAACTGGCACCAATGATGTTGCTGAGGCACTAACCGGCCGTAGCGACACTGAGGGAATGGATATGGCAGCTGCTGTTTAGCGCGCCTTGCATTAATTGATGTGGCCCCAGGTTTTAAACGCGGTTTTTCAGATATAATCTGCTTAGCGTTTTTAACCTGGGGCAACGTCTCTCTTTTCTATTTCTCGGTAGAGTTATCTGCGCCTCAACACAGTCCCTCTTACGTCGATTTTGTGGAGGTTGAGGACGAAGGCCCAATACCATCTTTCTCTAACTTCTAAGTCAGTAATAATATCACCACCTCTGTTGCTAATTGCAGTATCAACAGCGCGTTGAAGTTTGTTGGTGTCTTGGATTGGAATGTAGCCAAATAGATTTACCCCTGTGGCAGTTTCTGTAGTTTGGCCCAAGTTCTGATACTGAGATTGATTTATTGGGGCTTGTGGTATTCGGTAGTAGTTTCCAGAACAAGCTGAAAGAAATAGCAAGCTAAAGACCAAAGCTATTTGGATAGGGTTTTTCATATGTTTCCTCTTTGTTTGATGAGTTTTACCTGCTTATCTGGTAATTCAACTGAGCTCAATAAGCAAACAGGGAGCCCAGTTTAGAATCTAGTTAGTGTTAATAAGTGATTTGTTAAGTAAATGACTCTTATCTTAAGACAGGGCTTGGAATTTCTGAAGCTGCGATCTTTGCAATATTGAAAAGACTGGGCTCAGCTTGGTGAATTAAGGAGCAGCTCTTATTGGTATTTTCCTCACCAACTAGGAGTATAGCGATAGTCCAAGCCGCGAGACATGAGCCTTTGTCTGAAAGATAATTCTTGCCCGAGAAGAGTTCATCTTTAGAGTAGAGTTGTAGTGCCTTTACAAGAGACTGAGCTACGGGGAGTATCGTTACTTGCATGCTACTATTGTTGTAAATCGCATGTGCAGCGCTTGTTGAATGCCGGTCTAGCTTTTGTTTAATCGAACTAGCCGAATTTGCTTTCGCTGTGAGAAAGCTTTCAGGCCAGGGGGGCATGTAAGCGAATAAAGGATCATTTTTACTTAGTCGTGAGGCAATATTTCTAAGAGAATTGTGGTGAATAGCAGTCCATGGATGATCAGCGTTTTTTGAGACCATAGAGCTATGCTCTTGAAGAATTACAAGGTCCCAGTTGTTACTAAGAATATGCTTAGGGAGCTTGTCTAGATGGTGGGTGAGGTGAAACCCTCCTTTAATCAATGCATGGCATTTGTAGGTTTCAACCTTTCCAGTGTTAAGCATCTTACAAACTTCTGCTGGTATCACGTTTCCTGTTAGATCGTTGCCGATAAAAAGAATTTTTTTTGTGCCAACGGCACCTCTCTGCTTGTCTGGAACTTGGTTTTGGCTAGAGCTTTTACTGCTTGAAGTATCCAAAGGTTTCTTAGAATTTTGATTTCTATTGCTAGAAGAGTCTGGAATTAAGAAGGCGAAGACAGCCAGTCCCAAGGCAAGTAAAGTTGCAATCTTTACAAAGGGGTGAGTCTTTTCTTTTTCTGGAGGCCGTCGACCGATTAAGTTCATATCTCGCTTGGAGCTAAACCTATTTTGTCCGGCAGCTGAGCCAGTGGGTGAGAGCGCACCTTTTGTGGTTTTACCTGAGAGAAAGTCACTTCTGTTTTTGTCTCTTCCCATTGAAATGACCTCTTCTGATTCGGTTTTGGATTTTAGTTATAGTCGTTGTTGAGACTAAGTATCATGTTTGGCAGTTTCATGATGCGATTTAAAAAATGGTAGGCACGAGCGGACTCGAACCGCTGACCCCTTCCACGTCAAGGAAGTGCTCTAGCCAACTGAGCTACGCGCCTAGGAAAAAATAACAAAATAACCGACAGGTAGAGTATTGCACGAACGGACTCTCCTTGTCTCTGTTCGCGCTCGCTAGGCGAGCGCCGGGCTGCCCTCTTCCACGTCAAGGCCGTTAGAAAACAAGGTTCTAGCCAACTGCTGAGAAGTTAAACTACGCGGCTGGGAAAAAACAGCCCTTCGCAGGGTGGGGACCCTAACAAATAGTCAAACAGTATAAAAGAGGACAGATTTTGGCGCTCTCAGGCTGCTAATAGCAAGCGGTTTCGTTGATTTTATTTTTAAGCTTGAAGATAGGAGTGGAGAATTGATGAGTGAAAACTTCAAAAATATCGAGGATTCGGTGGGTAGAACAGGATCTAACCCACCTTAATCCTCTTAAATTCCTACTACTCTCCGACGAAATAGTTTTCTCGGACCAAATCGAATTCCTTTGAATTTATCCTTTAATTGCGGAGTGTCATCTATCAGCGGAAGACCTTGAAAGTGAGATTCCACTATGGCCAAATCTCCATCAGAATCACGAAAAGAAAGGCGAAGACCGAATGTCGATAAGTCTTTTTGAACCCCAATTCGTTTAAGCTTAATAAAGTCGTGGATACCGGTAAGCACTTCAATCTTGAAAGGCCAGTGACTCAATTGCTCTCCATATAGACGAAACCCAATAACTATTAAGTAACATAACCAAGCATCGTAGTCCGATTTCTCAGGCAGGGATTCAAAGTATTCCAACTGACGCCTGAAACAATAGCTCAAATATCTTTGAAGCTCTTGATCATTCTTTTTTCGAATAGCCGCTCGTTTAGAGACAGCTTTTTTCTTTGCTGCCATGGCGGTTCTCCAAGAGTGTTTAAAAAAAATTAAAACTAGAAACAACCTCAAACGTTGAAACTTGTGGTCTCAGGTTGTTTCTAGAAAGGAACCTTTACTCATGAATTCTCTATGATTATGGTATCCAATCTAGCGAAAAAATCAAACTTTGAGGGATTAGATGCTTAAATGCCGTTCTTTTTCCGGGTTTGTAGACCTTTGGGACTGGAAAACACTGCTCAACTTTGTTAGTCTCCGCCACCTCAGGGGCCTCTCTCGGGCCTTTCGAGCGGGTACTAAAGGCTCCTTTGAGAAGTTTGGACCCAAGATTATTTTATAAGAAGAAGTTTCTGAAAAAGAACCGCAGGCAGGGAATACAGCAATGCCAAAGATGAAAACAAACAGAGCGGCAGCCAAGCGTTTTCGCAAAACAGGTGGGAAGACAATTCGTAGGGGAAAGGCTTACAGACGTCATATCCTTACCAAAAAATCTACTGCTAGAAAGCGTGCTTTGAGAAAGCCTTCTGAGGTTGATCAGTCAAACATTAAACAGATTAAAGTGCTGATGCCTTACTAGGCAGAGGGTGCTTCGGTAGATTCTAACAGAGGGCCCATAATAGGGAAGGAACAATGAGAGTAAAAAGAGGAGTCAAAGCCCGACGCCGCAGAAATAGAGTTTTAAAGCTGGCTAAAGGCTTCAGAGGTCGCTCGAAAAATACTATTCGCCAGGCAACTCAAAGAGTTGAGAAGAGCCTTCAGTATGCTTACAGAGATAGGCTTAACAGAAAGCGCGACTTCAGAAAGCTTTGGATCACCAGAATCAACGCTGCTGCCAGAATAAATGGTATTAGTTATTCGCGGTTGGTCAATGGTTTGGACAATGCTGGAGTTGAGCTGGATAGAAAAATCCTTGCTGACTTGGGAGCCACAGAGCCAGAAGCTTTTGCTGCGGTAGCT
>CALIEE010000175.1 GCA_938022485.1 uncultured bacterium
TTAAATCTTCACCTGATTGAACTTCAAAACATGTGTGATTAAGATGGCAAAAGGCAAAGTTAAGTGGTTTGACACCCAAAAGGGATTTGGTTTTATCGAGCAGGAGACAGGAGACGATATTTTCGTTCACCATACAGAACTTTCTGGTGAAAACCTTCAAGAAGGTCAGACTGTTGAGTTTGAAGTTGGAGAAGGAAGAAAAGGTCCATGCGCTGTTGGCGTAAGGGTTGTCGAGTAGACTCCTTTCCGGTTTGAAGACTGGCTCATTTGAGCAGTCTTTGAACCAACTCTATTGTTACCCAGTAACCACCGGCTGTTGCTAAACAGCCGGTGACCAAAGATTGGTAGAAACCGAAACCCCGGCCAATCATCCAAGGAAAAATAGCAAAAAGTATCAGACTGGGTAAAACCAGCCAAAGCACGCTAGTGGCTAATTCCGCAGCTTTTCCCGCATCGCCTGTGTCCCTGTAAAGCCAAACCATCGCCAAGATAGATACTATTGGTAGAGAAACGATTATTCCTCCAGCTAGAGTCGAGCGTTTAGATATTTCTGAGGCTAGAACAATAATTCCGGCTGAAAGAAAAAGTTTTATTAGGTAATGAGCCATCAGCTCAGCTCCAAGTCATTAAGGTTTATGGGCAGGTATTCTAGACCCGCGACGATTAGAAATATAAGCAAAATTATACAAATGATAAACTCAAAGATAGAGCCGGTTTTTACTGGGGACCAGCGTATTGTCTTTCTGTAGAAAGGGGCAAAAATGGCAATTCCTCCCTTGGTGCAAAAATCAGCCAGTATGTGACTCGCATATCCCAAACTAAACCAAAGTAGTGCTGGTAGCTCACTCCATACAGCAATTAAGAAAATGATAGCTGCTGTTGCTGGCCAGTGAAGGGCTCCTCGATGTCCAAACCAATGTCTGATTATTACGGAAACAAACTGTCCACCAACGTTCATTAAATCAGTAACAATTTGAGGTAGAAAACTACTAAAAAAGTAGCCAGGTTTCGCTATCGAGGATCTTGGTGAGTCGATATCTGGAGCAAGAGCCCCAAATATTACGGCTAAGATGCTCAGCGCACTAGGTAGGCTTCCACCTAGTTTGACAACTACTAACGCGGAGCTAAGCCCTACAACGATGTGGGTTGGACCAGTCAATTATTAATTCTATTTCAGGTTACTTTCCCTTGAACTCATACAAAATAGAATGGACTTTGTCGAAGTGATTGCGTTCTTAACGAATTTTCTTAGTGGCTTTATTCAAAGCCATACCTTCGGACGCGAGTATTTTGACGGCATGATTCTAGAAATTTACCGAGCCGCGATTTTAGTTTAGAAATTCGCCAGTTCATAGACTCGGGGCTTGGCAAGCCAGACTCGATGGACTGACTTCTGACGAAGTCCATGCGCCGTTTCGCTGCCTGTATTGCTCGGTCGTAATTTCTTATTGTTTCAATGCAACCCACTTCCGGTAGCTCAAAGTTTACATTTTTCACAAGAGGGGAAGATAATCTCTTAAGTGCCGACTGTACTTCATTTACTAGACGGGGCCTGCCTTCTGGTTGAATGGTAGAGTTAGGTTCCTCTTGAATAACTAGGAGATTTTTACTCTGACTTTCGCAGAGCTCGAGTGTTGCCACGTACTGATCAGCATCGATTATTCTTTTTGAGGGTTCCATTAACTCTGTCAACGAGGAATTTACGCATTCAAGGGAGCAATTACTCCTCGAAAAGTTGGGACATTTTTTAGAAACAATTCTTGCTATCTCAGTCTTGGAAAGCATAGATTTCTCTATCTCAGCTTTAGCTAGAGACTGGAAAAACAGCAAAGTGCTTAGAAAAACAAAAGCATTGAATAGATGTAAATAAAAGTTTCTGCGCGAAATAGCAGCCTCTGCGCGGGGGCTGTGATCAAACCTGTTTGCCACTTGAACCTCTGAAATATATGAACTAACTATAAAGGAGCTCGACCAAGGCGCCTTAAACCTTTTTTTAGTTTACATGTTGCATTTGGCTTAATCAATTTTCTAACAATATATTTTAGAATAGCCATTCTAAGGACTGAAAATGAACGATAGTAATAAAGTTTCTCCCTGGAAAACTCTTAAGTCAGGCCAAGTGATTCTCCAGGAGTTTGATGGTTTTGGGGAAGGATGTGAACTCGCCACTGCTCCGGATGATTCCCTGAGATATGGTTGTGTAGTTGACGTTGAAACAACGGGGCTTGATTCGAAAAAGCACAAAATAATTGAAATTGCACTTCGAGTCTTTGAGTTTAACAAAGACTCCGGCGAAGTTTGTACAGTACTGGATAGCTACTCTGGTCTGGAAGATCCTGAAGAGGAACTTTCTCCGATTACAAAAAAACTCACTGGTATTAGCGATAGCGATGTAAAGGGGCAGAAGATTGATTGGGACGCTGTGGGAAGTATTGTGGAGGCCAGTGACCTAGTGATAGCCCATAATGCTTGGTTCGATCGAGGCTTTGTTGATCGTCGAGTTAAGGTTTCCAGAGATAAAGTTTGGGGTTGCTCAAATTCGCAAGTCCCTTGGTTAGACTATGGGTTTACCAAAACCAGCTTGGAAATGTTATGCGCTTATCATGGCTATTTCTATAAAGCTCATAGGGCCTTGGGTGATGTGGATGCCACGTTAAAACTTATTTCTGAAGGGGAAAAAGGACCTTATCTTTTAGATATATTGAAAGAGGCCCGGAAAAAGAGAGCTCGTCTTCGATTGTTTGATACTGATTTCGAAAAGAGTAGTTTAATTAAAGAAAGAGGGTACCGTTGGAAACCTCAGTCCGGAGATCAGAATAAACATTGGTGGCGGATAGTTGAGCAAGGAGCGCTTGAAGAAGAAGAAGAGTGGTTTAATAGGCTGATTGGTAGCAGTCGGAGTCGTATTACTGCTGAACAACTCAAGGCTTCTTCAAACTACTCGAGTTTTGGTGATTAGAGAAATGTTTAGAACTCTTAATCCGGCGACGGGAGATCTAATTGAGGAGTACCCTTTTGTCTCTGATAAGGAACTAGAAGAACAGCTAATTCAGCTTCAAAGTTCCTACGTAGCTTGGAGAGAGTTCAGTTTATCTTCTCGAACAGACTGTCTGCGCAAACTAGGAACATTGCTGCTTAAGGATGTTGAGCGCTTCGCTTCTTTAATTGGTCTTGAAATGGGGAAGCCTATTCGTTTTGCACGGGCAGAAGTTGAAAAGTGTGCTTTGGTTTGTGATTACTATGCTAGAGAAGCCGAAAACCTTCTCCGCCCAGTTGTTCAAAAGTCGGAGATTTTTAGCTCTGCAACAAAGTATTTTCGTCCTCAAGGCACGGTGTTAGCTATTATGCCTTGGAATTATCCTTTCTATCAGGTGTTTAGGTTTGCAGTGCCGAATCTTGTTGCTGGTAATACCGTGCTTCTTAAACATTCTCCGAATACGCCCGGATGCGCATTGGCGATAGAAGAACTTTTTGATCAGAGTTTTGGTGAAGTAAAGCCACTTAGCTCAATGTTTCTTTCTCACCAGCAATGCGAGAAAGCTATTAAAGACCCCAGAATCGTAGGCTTAAATCTTACAGGCAGTGTAAAGGCTGGTCGAGCTGTGGCGAGTTTAGCCGGACAGAGCATTAAAAAATCTGTTCTGGAGCTAGGTGGTAGTGATCCTTTTGTTGTTTTTGCTGATGCCGATGTTGATAAAGCTGCTAAGATTGCAGCTAATGCAAGGCTTTCCAATACAGGTCAGGTTTGTTGTGCTCCTAAGAGACTTATCCTTGAGAATTCAATTAAGGATCGTTTTATAGAGAGCTACTTGAATCAAGCTGAAACGAAGAAAATCGGAAAGCCAGCTGATGAAAGCAGTGATTTGGGCCCGATGGCTCGTGAAGATTTGAAGCGACAACTTGCCGATCAAGTTAGGCGTAGCACTGAGGCAGGTGCCAGTGTTTGCAGCCCAAACTGCCCTGCTCCTCAAGAAGGATTCTATACCAGTCCTTTACTACTTCTTGGTGGAGGAGTTGATAACCCAGCTGCTAGAGAAGAGCTTTTTGGTCCTGTAGCCTGGGTCGATACTTTTGAGAATGAGAAAGAATCAGTGTTCAAGGCAAATGATACCGATTTTGGTCTTGCTGCATCTGTCTGGACTGAAGACTCGAAGCGAGCTAATCGAGTGGCTGGTGATATTCAAGCTGGGGTAGTTGTTGTTAACGGTTCTGTTACTAGTGACCCCTCTTTGCCTTTTGGTGGTGTGAAAAATTCTGGCTATGGCAAAGAGCTTGGTGAAGAGGGGATTAAAGAGTTTTTGAATACTCAATTGGTAATGGAAGCTTAGGTGCCTGAAGATAATAGACTAACTGTTGCTGTGGCTGGAGCTACTGGTTTTGTAGGCACAGCACTTTTACCAAAGCTTTCTGAGAAGTATAAGGTTGTAGCTCTGACCAGAGGAAGGGTCCGTGAGTCTGATAGTTCAGATATTGAATGGCGACAGTGCGACCTATTTTCTTTGCTTGAGACTGAAAAAGCCCTGGAAGGGGTGGGTGTAGCGATCTATTTGATTCACTCCATGCTCCCTTCCGCGGAGCTGTCTCAAGGAAATTTTCAAGACTTTGATCTTTTAGTTGCGGATAACTTTTCAAGAGCCGCTGCTCAGAAAAAAATAAAGCAAATTATTTACCTCGGAGGAATGTTCCCTCAGGGGGAGACTTTATCTACTCATCTGAAAAGTAGAAAGGAAGTGGAAACCGCCCTAGGTTCTGGTTCTGCGGGATTGACCGTATTCAGAGCGGCTATGATCATGGGGAAAGAAGGATCGTCAGCAACTATAGTGCTTCGTCTAGTGAAGAGACTGCCTCTGATGATTTGCCCTTCATGGACTGAAACGGAATCCCAGCCAGTAGATTTGCTTGATGCGGCAGATTCTTTGGTTGCTGTAGTAGGGAATAAAGAAAGTTACTCTGTTGATTATGATTTGGCTGGCCCAACCTCCCTTACTTATCGAGAGATGATGCAACAGTCTGCGGAAGTTATGGGGCTCAAACGATGTATTCTTGGCGTTCCAGTATCGAGTCTCTTTCTCTCATCGCTGTGGCTTAAGCTTGTAACCGGAGCTCCGAGAAGTCTTTCTGCTCCTTTGGTTGCCAGTTTAAAACATCGAATGGTAGCAAGAGAGGGTAAGGCTTTTAAAATTGCAGGTAAAAAATTTCTTACCTATAGAGAGAGCTTAGAGAGAATTCTTAAAGCAAGAAGTGAGGAAGTAAATACTCCAAGGGCATTTGTACTTCCAGATGATGAGCGTAGGGCGAGAACTGTTAGATCGGTGCAAAGATTGAAGCTTCCGGTTGGAGCAAGTGCCCGCTACGTGGCGCAGGAGTATATGGATTGGCTACCTAGATTTTTAAGCCCACTTTTAAAAGTGGAAGTAAAAGATGGAGTAATTAATTTTAAGTTACCGGTGCTAGGTATTTCACTGCTTCAGCTAGACTATTCTAATGAGCGGTCAGTTGATGATCGACAACTTTTTTATATTGTTGGAGGTAGGCTTGCCGCTAATTCTGACAAAGATAGAATTGAGTTTAGGGAGACCTACGATAAGAAGAATATCTTAGTGGCGGTGCATGACTTTGAGCCTGCTCTTCCCTGGTATGTATACAAATACACCCAAGCAATTTTACACGCCTGGATTATGAAAAAATTTGGTGAACATTTACGCCGAGTGGCGCCCTAACTAGTTTCTCTAAATGCATTCATTCTAGAAACTAGAAAAATATGAAAAACTAAAAGTGCCGCTAGCCCCATGTATAAACTGGAAAAGCTACCAGTCTTGATATAGGCACTAACTGGGTAAACAACTAGGGCGGCTACTCCAAAAGCAAAGGTAAATTTAATTCCATATATGCTGGATATAAGTTCTTCTGGACTAAGCTTAGCAACTAAGGAGTTTTCAATGGGCTGCATTCCTAGCCCAACAAAGAAATAAAGAAGAGAGACTATCATTAGTAGACTGCCGCTGAGCTGCCCCATTAAAAACAGGCAGGGAATTCCAAACAGAAAGTAGCAAAAATACACTTTGGCCAGATTGTAGCGATCAGCAAGTTCTCCACCGATTCGTTGACCTAGAAGGCCTCCTAGTAGAGCCAGAGCCATTAGCATTGAACTCGATGCTTCTAGAGGACTAGCTCCAGAGGTCTGGATACCAAAGTTTTCGATTAAACTCGCTAGAAACTCAAGCGGTCCTTGACCATTTTCTCTGAAAAGCACAGGAATAGCTACTGTGTTAGAGCGATAAACCATGCCACCCAAAGTCATCGTAACTACTAAAATTGCAAAGTCTCTAAACTTAAAGATCTTTAGTAGCGAAGAAAAGAAACTACCTATGGTTTGGCTAGGTTTGTTGCTCTCAGCAAGTGATGGCCCATTTTCTCTATATAAATAGAAAGACCAAGCAGCAGTTAAGCCACTCAGGATACTGGCGACAACAAAAAAAGCTCTCCAGTGTAAAAAATAGGCTATTGATCCGGAAGCAATTGGAGCTATCAGTATTCCTACACCACCCCAAATGCCGTGAGTTGCCAGAGCTCGACCTCTTTGTTCCTTAAAGTTTCTTGAAATCGCTGCCATGCCAGCTGGATGATAGACAGCTATACCAATGCCAGAAATAATCAGTGAAATTAGTATAAGTGTCTCATTGGAGGAGATAGCCATTAAAAGAGCGCCGGCAGCTGTGAGCAATCCTCCAGCGCCAAGGGCAAAAAAAGCTCCTTTGCGATCGGAAATAATTCCCCAAGGTACTGCAAAAAAGCCAAGGCAAAGATACAAAGGGAGGCCCAAGGCGATAACCGTAGCCGGTGCCATACCGAGGTCGACCGCGATGAACAAAGTTAGGGCAGGGTAACCAATTTCAAGAAAGTGGCAGACAAAATGAGTTAAGCCGCAGTTTCTGACCAGAGATTTTTGTTGTTTGTCCAAGGTGCTTCTACCAAGTTTAAATATTTTTAAGAGCTTTCTAGCATTACCTTTGGTTTGGGTATATACTGCGCCTCATTGAAATTTCGGTTTTGTTAGATTAAGCAATGGCGCAGTATAAAAGCCGAGCGTAGGCGAGGCCAAAAGATTATATACTCAACCTCTAAATATGCTGATCAAGGCCGTCAGGCCTTGTCTAAAGCTTTTATGCAGTAAAAAAGAGGTCTGGAGCCTTTATTGGAAAAACGCTAGTCGCGTTTTACAGATTTCTCCGGCGCAGTCTCTGTCTTCTAGCCATGCTAGCGCATGGCGGATATACTCAACCTTTCTGGATATCTAAAAGCCGGAATATAAACTAGGTTGAGTATATACCCCGTCCACTTTAAACTTCACATTCTCTTTGAGATTCTAGGCGGGGTCTATCGGGCGCGAACCGTCTGTCAGATATCTATATACTGAAACCTAAAACTATTACCTCGAGAGCGCAGCTCTTGGAAGTAAAAGCTAAAAATCCTCTAGTTTAATTGAGTTGCTGGCAGAACGATTCTAAATTCACTACCTTTTTCTAATTGGCTTTCTACTTCTACTTTTCCTCCGTGAAGCTCGACAATTTCTTTTACTATTGGCAGGCCAAGACCTGTTCCTTGTATTTCTTTTCCAGGGCGATTAACTCGAAAGAATCTATCGAATATATTTTCGAGATCACGACTGGGAATTCCTAGGCCATTGTCTGAAACTAGTATGCTAATCTCGCTCTTCTGTTTGGAAGAGCTAAGTTTTACTTCTCCCCCGTCAGGGGTGAACTTTATTGCATTTGTAACAAGATTTAGAACAGCGGTTTGTAGCTTATTTTTATCTGCTTGAATGCTTTCAGGGATCGCATCCTCCGCTATAAATTTAATTTTGCGGCGCTCTGCAATTGGCTGAGCTATTGACGAAACACCAGCAAATATATCAGTTAGACTTACTTCTTCTAGTTTTAGAGCTAGCTTGCCAGACTCTAGCACAGATATTTCCAGCAAATCTCTAATCAGTCCTTCAAGTCGATTAGTTTCCTCTTGAATAATTCCTAAAAACTCCTGACGTTTTTCAGTATCCAGATCTTCGCCTTTCTTGAGCATTGTGGCGGTGAATCCTTTGATTGAAGTAAGTGGGGTTCTTAGCTCATGAGAGACAGAGGAGACAAAGTCAGACTTCATCCGGTCTACCTCACTTTCTTTTGTAACGTCTCTAAGGATAGTAATTATCCCTTGATGACCTTCTTGTTTCTCATCGTCGGATAGTAGTTTAATACTAGAAGTAGTGGCTGCGAGTACCTGTCCCTCAGCTTCATTTTGCACGAACGGCTGACTTTTCAGGTCCTCCTCTCCCTTGAAAGCGGCTTCCCAGCGAATCTTAAACCCCTTATCATTGACAATTGAGGTGAATTTTTTTCCTAGGTATTCTTTTTTTACGTTCAGGAGTTTCTCTGCTGCAGGGTTGGCCAGTATAACTTCACCGTTCTGATCGCTAACAACCACTCCCTCAGCCATTCCTGCTAAGGTAACAGAAAGTCTCTCTTTCTCAGTGGCTAGTGCTTTTTCGGTTTTTTTAATTTCCCTCAGGTCTCGCACGAAGGCAGAGAAATATGATCGTTCGGATACATTAAAAGGAGTTACAGTTAGTTCAACCGGGAATTCTTCTCCATCTCGGTTCATTGCAGGGACTTCTACCCTGTTATTGATTACCGGACCTTCCTTAGTTGCATGGTAGTGGTCAATACCGGCATGGTGAGCTGAGCGCATGGAGTGAGGAATAATCATATCACTCATTTCTTCACCTAGTGCTTCATCCCGACTCCAACCGAAAAGATCCTCTGCTTGACGACTCCAGTCAGTAACTTTGCCATTGTCGTCAATAACGACAACAGCGTCTAGAGAAGCATCGATAATGCCACGAGTAAGAGCTTCTGACTTTTGTATCTCGCTTTGAGCTTTGGAAACCACTTGTTTAATGTCTTGCTTTTGTTCAATAGCTTTTTCGAGTTCTCTTATTTCTTGGGAGGTGTATACTGGTAACCCCTTTTCCTCTGACGAACCATGAAGTCGACGCCTTAGTATTTCAGCTGGCCTCGCAACAAAGACGTGAGCTGCCAAGCCGGTTAGTAAGCAGAGTCCGCCGAACAACAGTAAAGAAGCTGATATATTTCCAAAGTTGAAGAGTAGAGTTAGAAGGAAAGCTACAAGGAAGAGTATTCCAATTTGGCTTGAGAATCTCATTGCTGGATAAAGAAGTAGTGAGTTGCAGTATTTTAAATTATTTAAAGCACTCTTCGGCGAAAAGAAAAAACTAATTTCAACTAATTCCAATTAAAACAGTCTTTGTCCCTATTTCCCTAGTTTTTCAAAGCTTTCAGAAAGAATTGTAGAATTTACAATCCCATTTTCTAAAAGGCTGACTTTCTTGAGTATTTTGGTCTGGCATGACCGTTGCAGTCTAAAGACTGTCTGTTCACCAAAGATTTCGGAGAGAGTAATGAAAAAGGACCTGCTTAGCTTTGTCATTCCAGTTTTAAACGAAGAGAAAAGTCTTAGGGAGCTTCATCAGAGAATAGTCGAACAAGTTTCAAGCTTGAATCAT
>CALIEE010000176.1 GCA_938022485.1 uncultured bacterium
TCAGTCTAATGCTGTGGGGCAATCTACAAATTTCTCGTCTCCCCGTGATGATTATCATCCTAGAGTTTTTGTTTGGACCTATAGTGATGGTTGGCAATTAGCGGATCTTCGCAGCCAGAATTGGTGGAGTAATAATCACCCCTCGAAAGGTGGAGTTGGGCAAAGTCATCCAGGGTTCCATATAGCTAAGTCTTTGGCTGAAAAGAGTAATAGTGTTGTGGGATTGATTGCTACTGGAAGCCCTGGAATGTCGATTAACTTTTGGGATGAAGAAGAGCCAGCTTTTCCTGAAATTGTAGACCGTGTAGACGGAGCCCTTTCCGCACTCTCTCATAAATCAAACTTAGATATGATATGGTGGATGCAGGGAGAGTCTGATGCGAACGCTAGTAACTACTACAGGGATAGGTTTCTAAATCTAATTTCAAGATTTCGACAACAAAGATGGTTTAGTAACCAGGCACTTTTTGTAGCTAATGAAACTTCAATTTTCGAAGTTAATCAGATTTTTCGAGAGTTGGACTTTGATAATGACCAGAGTACTTGCTCCTCTGTCGGGGAGGGCTTACCCACTTTCTCTGATAATATTCACTTTACTGGAGAGGCCTTTAGGCTAATGGGTGATGCTGTTTCAGAGCTCTACCTTTCATCTTGTGGTCATTTCTAGTCTTTGGAGTTCAAAGGCTTTAGGGAGCGAGGGGCTTAGGCCGGTTGCTTTAGGAATGAGTTGATAGTTTAGGGAACAATTTTCAGGACCTGAGCCTAGAGAGTTCATGTGAAAAACGGGCTAAGTGGCTGAAACTGTTACAATTGCATTCTTAGTGATGGACTTGGCTAAATTTTCAAACGATAAAGACACAAACGACCTATTTAGTCCTATAACCTCAAAGGAAAGTTTATCTATGCTCAATGACCTAACGTTCTAAACGGGAAATTACCTATTTAGCTATTGTTAGCCTTGGGTTAAATAAAATTTCTGTGAAGTTCCAGGATAGGTCCTATCCCAGTCTTCAGAGTCCTCTGTCATTGCTATCCGAGTATTTAGAAAAAGCGTTATACGCTCGGAGTCTTAGTTGTCGTCCACTTTCCAATAACTTTTCTTTGATACCAACAAATTTCTTGAAGTTGGCTCTAAGGATTAGCTCTAAAACTTGGCGGTCCCTAGTATTCCGGGCGGAAACCTGAATTATCAAAAGGTTTTTGTTTCGTAATAACTATAATTTCAACTACAACCCACAGGGGTAATACTTATGGACATCACTTTTGCTGATGTAGAAAGTGCAGTACTGACTTCTCTAATGACGGGGGACTCATTTTCAAAATTTCTTTTTTGGAAAGATGTGCCTAGTCAAATAAGGAAGGAATTTGCAAATCATTATCCATGTCTAACCATTGATCCGGTAGGGGATGCCAGTAACGATGGCTCAAGTGACCCATTGCTATCGATAGATCGCAAATGTTTCTTGAAATTGATGGGAGAACGTTGTGATGTTGACACCTTCTTATGTTCTTATAATGAGCCTATTCGTATTTTGGCGCATTATATGGTTCAGAGAGTTGCTTTTACTCGATTCTCTGAGGAGGTAGATCGCCTTCGCTCGTTGCGCATTTATTCTCCATATTTTGATGGAGCAATTCTTGATCAGGAATTAAGTCGCTCTTGCGAAGCAGTGCTGGGAGTCAAGGAAATTGATCTTGAAGAAAACTATCGTCTGGCTCTTCTTACAGAGCTTAGACTAATTCTTCTGAGAGAATTCGATCACAAGAAACTTCTGTTTGGACTGACCTGTGGTCGAGATGTTTGGCAGTCTGAGTTCGCAGATGCACCAACAATCGAGGATGGTTGTGAGATTTATCGCCAACAACTTCGCTTAAAACGCTACGGTTTTGACCAATTAGTTAACTGTCAAACCGGCGGTGGTGCGCTATTTCACTTCCTAATCATGGAAGGGAATATAGGAAATTGTCCTATCAATTCTTTTCATTACCACCGTGAGCTTATGAGGGTTCACCGGGAGGAAACACTGGGTCTTTTCGATGACTACGGCTATCAACCTGGACCTTTCTTGGGGATGCTCAATGCTCGCTTGACACCTGGCAATAGGTTTCAGCATCGTGACCGCTTGGATCGAAGCAAGTTCGACCAGTTTGTTTTTCAACTGGAGGACGAGTATGAGTCTGAGTTCATCGAGCGCCTTTGGGGCCTATATGACTTTGATCAGAAAATCCTCGAAAGAGGAGACTTTGGTTTTGGTCTTGAGCCAGTTGGGATGCCTCAGCTTGGTGGAATGATGGCGCAACTTGCTAAGTCAGGAGTTGATCTTGTTCAGATTTTTGACAAGTCCAATGACCTCAGGTCTATTTTTCGAGCCTGTGATCAGGCTGTTAAAAATAACCTGTGCCTCCAGGTGGAACTTCACTACGATCCTTTATTTCCCGGAGGAGCAAAGGCCTTCGCCGCAATGGCGAGGGAGATTTTGAGTAAGTACCTCGGTCGAATTAAATATCTTGGAGTGAAGGATGCACCAGGGTCAATTGAACCTGCTGCCGCTTGGGAGTTATCTTCAGAAGTCGGAAATGTGATTCAAGAGCTGGGCCTTAACCTGACTATGAGTTTTCATACTCATGATACAGGATCCAGGTTGGAATCGGTTCTAGAATTCCGCAGGGGCTTGCCTGAGGAAATTGATCTGATTGTGGATCATTGCTCAGGCCCTGGTTTTCTGGCTCAGCCGTCACTGAAGAGAACACTTAGCTTCTTAGGAATTAAAATTCCAGAGAAAGCTCAGTCTGCTTTGAGTGTGGTTGATCAGATAATCGCTGATGAATCTACTCGTCGTGAGGAGGCCGGAGAGCAGCAGTTTATCTCCACTTCTGAACGGCAGGAAATCATCAACTTTGTACAGGCTGGCGGTTCTAACGCAACTCTTTACCGAGATTGTAAGGCTCAACTTTCGGTAATTGCTGCAAGTCTTTTAACCAAGAAGTCCGACCTAGAAGCAGAAGATTTGTTAAAACCTTTTGTGTCGGCGGTCAGGCAAGAACTTCCGAAGGTGAATATTGCTCTAGGGTGCTTGTCTAGAGTTACTCCTGCCATGAATTGGCTTCAATCTCAGGCTATCTTTTTGATTCTGCATTTAGTGAAGAAGAAAAAAGTGTCCCTGAAAATCGATGGGAGTAGTATTGCCCTAGTTGTCCAACCATGGAAAGCAAGTGATTTGATTGCAACGATTCTTCCAAGTTGGTTGAATCATCTGGTCAGCTTGACGGTGGATCCAGTGCTTCGTGATCTTCATCATGTCTTGGAGCCTGAGCTTGCTCAATTCGCTGTAGCTAAGCTTGATGAGAATCTTGCTGGGTATAGTGAATGGGATCTTAAGGCTGCAAAGTTTGATGTTGAACGCTATGGCCATATTAACCCAGATCACGGCGTGTTGGACTTTTTGAATCCTCTGCTTGCTATTCTTGAAAAAGATGCGGTCGATTTGCAGGTCCTTCAAATTGCTAAAGGCCTTGCTAAATGCAACGCAAAGCCAATCAAAAACAAGCTCGCTAATAACTTCGAAGGCTTGACGCTGGAGGATATCTTCGGATTAGCTTCAACAGGAGTCTCAGAGGAGTTGTTTTTGTCTCTCGATGATCTATGGAAAAAGTATCAACAGGAAAGAGAAGGAATTGATTGGGAGACCTTTCTTATTCTTTCTAGTTTTCGAGGTACGCTGGCCACCCATTACCAAAAATGTTTGCAGTTGCAGCTAGATGCCGCAGAGTCTGATGATTCTGAAGTATCCGGCGCTGCATTGATAGCACTTGAGGCAATGGGGATAGAGTCGGACAACTCAGTTAGTGGAGTTGCTCCGGCAATTGCCAATGTTGTTGCCTAGCAACCTTGGCAATTGAGTTGGTGGGAGATGTTTTTCTGGAGGTTGTATGTATTAGACCTTCAGGTTCCCGCCCGCTTTTTCTTCAATACTATTCTTGAATAACCGGACCTTTCTGGCCTTGGCTCAGGTTCTACGGTTGATTGCTCTGCTACTTATACTCTTACTTTTCTTTCTAACAGCATCTTTTTTTGCTTTTTCTTCATAACAAGTCTGGTTAGAATGGTTTTGGCTAAAGGGTTTCTGCAATAAAAGGGGTAAAATGATAGACTTATTTGTATCGTCAAAAGCGAAATTCGCTATTTTACTGTCCTTTCTTTTATTAACGAACATAGCCTCAGCTCAGGAGCAACCCCTAGTCCTAGAGAGAATGGTTGTTCGGGATATCACCTCTAGTTCAGCTACAGTAATTGTCAGACTAACTGATCCCAGGCCTTTGGAGTTCTTGTTAGAAAGGGGTCCAGAGACTGCTCAGGAGCAGATAATTTCAACTGATAGTAGAATTACCCATAGGGTAGAATTTACAAATTTGATAGCTGACACCCGTTACTTTTTTAAACTGGAGAGCAGAGGCTCTAGCTCAGGTAATTTCTCCTTTAAAACAACTCAAAATGAGACTTCAAGTCTATCACTTGAGAGAGTGGAGACCTCTCCTTTGGGTGAAGGTGAGGTTGCAGTGTCGTTCACTTTGGCCACTTCTGGCCCAGCCTATATAAACTTTGGTACAGATCCTTCAAGTTTGCTTAGTAGAGGTCCGGTTGAGACTTCCTCCTTAAAAAGACATCGGCAGAGACTGAAAGGTCTTGAGCCAGGAACTCGCTACTTCTATCAAATTAAAAGTGGAGACAGACTTAGTGAAACTCTAGAGTTTACAACAGAGGGAGCACTAGCTGTTGAAAGAGGGCCTGAAATATCAGCTAGTGGAAATGAAGCTACTATTCTCTTTGAACTTGAGCGTGCTGGGCCTGCAAAAATTTTATACGGAATCAGCGCTGACAATCTTTCAAACACCGGCCCAGTAGAAGAAAGCTCTCTAAAAACACACAGGCAGCGACTTAAAAATTTGAATTCTGGACAAACTTACTTCTTCAGAATTGACAGCGGCGGGCAACTCTCAAGGGTATTTGATTTCAATGCTGCGGGCAGTACAGTAACGCCAATTGTGCCAGGTGTGACAACTACTTCTACCACTACGACTACTACCTTGGCGCCGGCGCCGAATACCACTACTACGACCTTATCAACTACAACCACCACTCAGCCGGCCACTACAGGGTCTGAGATGAGTTTTGATGAAATAGGAAATAGAGGGCTTTCCAATGGCTGTTATCCTACTAACGACCATTACTTAGCTGAATATCTTTTTCAAAACCCGGAGACCTGTTTTTGGAATCTAGATGCGGGAAAGAGAACAGTTTCTGCAGTAGATGTACCTCAACCTCCTCAAAATGCTGTTTCTCTACCGAGCCCTTCTGGAGGAGACGACACTAATGCTCTAGCCGCGGTTATAAATGCAAACAGAGGCGGGGCTGTAGTTGGCTCAGGAACTTATAAAGTTAATAACTTGGTTATTAATGTTCCGATCGATATTTTTAATATGAAGATGGAACCAGCTGGTTCAGCTGCTGAAATAGTTGTGATCAGATCACCTGATGTTAGAATTTTCAACTCTCCAATTGATGCTAAAAATTCTCGAGTTCTAAGATATGGTTTTCATGTCGTTGACGGAGCTCATCGTTTCACTCTCGTGAAAAGTGGAGTGAGTAATGTTTATCATACTAATAATGAATCGATGTCAGGTGTTCGCATACGGTCAGTTGATGACTTTCATATTGCCTGTAATAGATTTGTTAACCTTGTGAATGACACTAACGACAAAACCCTTACTGCTCGAGCAAATGCTATTTGGATGAATGGTGGACAAACGGGTTCAACCTCTGGTGGATACATAGTCAATAACTATGCTGAGGAGCATCAGTCCAATGGAGCTAGGAAGGATTCAGAGTTCTTCACTACTCAGTCTTACGCCAAAACGGATCCAGCAAAACCTGTCAAACTTTTCGCTAACAGGACTTTAAATGCAGGAAAGAGACTTGTTAAGTTCCAAGAGGGTGATGGATTGATTCTTTCCAACTTTAATGAATGGAGAGTTAAAGATGGTCCCTTAGGTCCTAGAACCTTACTTGCGACCTTCGCTATTCACTTTTCTGATAATGTTATCGTTCGTAATAATAGAATTGAAATCGGCGCTAGCAGCCGTTTTGATTATGTTTTTCATAGCAATAGGGCAGGAGGTAATAAACGCCAAGACAACATTCATTTTGATTGCAATGACATTGAGATAAAGGACCGCTTTTCTCCCACCAGTGGTTCTCGCCCTAAACTGATGGTTTTTAGAGCTAGCCAGGAGGCATCAGGTAGCACAGGTCATGAAGCTTCCAACTCTAGCGCTAGTAACAATAGGGTCCACGGAAATGGATCGGTTTTGTATCATTACTGGTTTGGCGAAGGCTATGACGATGACGGAGGACCTATAGACATCAGTGGTAATGTAATTGACATACCAGCAACAGGCGGCACTAATCAAAGGCCTTAGCCTAGATTGAGGCTTGTTTATTCAAAACATCTCAAAACGCACTAACCGGGTTTTTAGTCTTGTAGCCATACTTTATGCGAACTTCATTAGAATCGCTCCGATTACGATAAGAAGTATGCCAATTGATTTTTGCGTTGAGAATTTTTCTTTAAGAATTACCACTCCAAGAACAGCTGCGAATAGTATTGATGTCTCTCTTAGAGCAACAACGTAAGAAGCTGGGCTTGTTTGAAAAGCCCAGAGAATTAATGCGTAGTTTCCTGCGCTGGCGAGGCCGATATAGAAAGAATAGAGCTTGTGATTGGAGAGTACTTCTTTGGTTTCACTCATCAGCCTCTTTGTCACCCAAAAGGACAAAAGTAGTGCAGATCCTAAATGAACCAGAGAGACAAAGAGGATAGGGGAGATATGCTGAACTGCCATCTTATCGAAAACGGAGTAAGAGGCGATAGAGAGTCCCACTAAAAGAGAAGCTCGGATTACTTTGTTGGGGTTCTCTAGTCTGGTTTTGCAAAGACCGATTACCAGAACACCAATTAATATTCCAAATATCGCCAAGCCTCCAGTAAAGCTCAGGCTGTCAATGCCTGTAGAGGTAGCTAAAATGGTAGTTCCAACAATCCCAACTCCCCTGGCAACAGGGTATACCGTGGACATATCTCCAACTTCATATGCTGATCCCAAAAGGAACACGTAGAGTGCGTGAATGACACTGCTTCCAAAAATGAAAAAGAGAGCGAGCAGGCTGATGCCTTGGGTCCAAAGAAGGAAGCCCGATAGGGGAACTAAAAGTAAACCAACTAGAAGCTGGGCGGCCCAGATAAGAACAATCTTATTGGCAGATGATTTCTTAGCATAGCAGTTCCAAGCGGCGTGGAAGACCGCGGAGCAGATAACAAGAATATAAGCGAAATTGTCCAAAGTAGATCCATTTTGTTAACTTTTCGATGCCTGAGACTACTTTCAATTGTGTCTTTTTCTAAATCTTTGTTTTGCTTTCAGCAATTAAAACAACCTAGAGCCGATCTGATAACGCGATTGCCAGGCTTTAACTTAAATAGGTAAATTAACACACCGGAATCAAAGCAAGTAATATCAGTTCAGATTCTACTAGTTAGTCTTAATTATTTTAAAGTGAACTAGGCTGGAGGCTCGCTTCCGGCGATTTACCCTCCACTAAAGTAGATTGTATTACTAGGAAATGCTAATCTTGGAGAAATCACTTTTGGTTCTTTAACACCTGCCAACGCGTTTCTTTTCTCCACCTGAGTCTACTGGAGTCCTCGGTACTATTGATCGGACTGCTCTAGATTCAGGATTTACCATTCAAACTAAATATCTTTTAACTCAACCGGGGAGAGCATTAAAATGTCTAACCAGAATAATTTCAATTTACGATCGATATGGTCCTGGCTTGTAGATAATCTTTTCTTGAATTTCGAGCCAGCTTTTTTTGGTTTTATCATTACGGGCGGCCTAGGTATCTTAGCTTTATTTTTTCGTAGAAACATTATTGATACCTCTCTCCATTTATGGCGGCTATTTCGTGACCGAAAAAAACTAAAAGAAGGCCGTGATGATCCAGAAAGCATCAGTGTCAGGGCTTGGATTAGTTTAGAAGATAAAGGGGGACGTTTTATTTCAGCCTTAGCGTCTCCGAAGATGACAGTAAACA
>CALIEE010000177.1 GCA_938022485.1 uncultured bacterium
AAATAGCATCAGCTTTGATCAATATTATTATTGCTGCCTATTATCTCAATCATAGCTTAATTGCAGTGTTTAAGAGCTCTCCAGTAGGCTCAATCCAGTCAAAAATTTAGTCATTCTCTAGGAATTACTATTTTAAGTTATGCAGTCTTTAAGCCTTCTCTTGTTCTCTTTTAGCTTTTATGTTCACCTGTTGAATAGTCGCGGGCTATTATACGTCTATGGTAAAGAAGTAATTTTTAGATTTAATCTCAAACTTGGAGACTAGTATGAGAATCATTTTCCTCCTCCCACTACTTATTATAATTATTCCTGGCATCTCTGAAGCACAACAACAAATTCGCTGTGAGTCTGATGGCAATAATTTCAAATTCTGCAGAGCCGGCTTAAATCGAGGGGATGATGTTCAACTAACTCGACGGTTTAGCAAGGCTTCCTGTGAAAGAGGTTACTCCTGGGGCCTAGAGCGTGGTGGAATTTGGGTTGATAGAGGATGTCGAGCGGACTTTTCTATATCACGATCCTACCAGCAGCCATCTTACCGGCCTGAGCGCCGAGTACGTGGAGACCGAATCCATCGAGGGAATGGTTACCGTTACAGAGGTAGAGATGGGGACCGTAGATTTGATTACGATAACCGCTATGATCCTCGCTACGATAAAAGATCCGACCAAAGATATAATGGCCGCTATGACAGGCGAGACGTTCGTTCAGAAAGAGAGTTGCGACGCGAAAGGCGAAGACTTGCCGAAGAAAGAAGGAAACTAGAGGAAGAAAGAAAAGCTCTGCAACATCGAAGAAAAAACGTCGACTCCAAAGCAAGAAGAGGCAGCTGCCCTCCGGGTGCTAGAATTGGAAGATGTAGCGATAGTGAGCGAGCCCGAGGATGTAAAGACTGGAAAGCAAAGGATCGAACTCCCTGTAAATCAGGCGGTTAGACTTCTAGTAAGGCTTCAAACAAAAAAAGCCCGGCCATAGTAAATGGGCCGGGCTTTTTTATTCGCTTCTTAACGAAACTTCTTATCGAACTGGTGTTGGCATCACAAAGTCGTAACGCACCAGACCACCGATATTAACCTCTCTAACTCTCAACACCTCTGAAACAGTTTGTCCAGGCAGGGAAGAATTAGTCTGAAGAATTCCATATCGATCATCTGGAAAGCCAACTGTTGGATTGTCACTTAAGTCAGTGAAATCTACAGAATTTGCTCCAAGGGATACTGAACCACTGGCCATTTCACCAAGGAAAGAAGTAATATCAAAACCCATAGTAACAGCAGAGGCAGAGGTATTGACCGTCCTTAGACTATTGTCCATTTGAATAAAGGTATTACCCGTTCCAACTTGGGTCATCTTTCCAGGTCGGTTCAGTCTAGTCATATAAGCTGTTTGAACCGCATTGGAATCACACTCATAAATATAAACCAGACTCTGAGCCACAACTGCAGTAGAATTAGTCGAACTAACCTGCACCGAGCCAATTTGTCCAGCAGGTAGCATGGCACTAGCGTTGTAGTTAATTTGTGCCTTCGGGGCATAAGAGTCAGTCACTGACCCAACTACAGCACCTGCTCCATCACGAAAAGTAACAGTAAAGGTTTCTGTAGCACTGGACCCGTTTGAAACTTCCACCCAGTTAAGAATGTTGCCGCAAGCTAGTGTCTCATTCGTAATCAAGCTAAAGACATCTCCAGGCGACCCACTTCGTCCAGGCAGTTCGAAAGCATAATTATAAGAACCACTATCGAATCCTGGTAATGAGTTCGAGCTATAACGAGCCACTGACATTAAATATTCAGCGTCCGGATCAGCTGGAATAACTTCCACCAAGTAGACAGCCTGCTGAACTCCTAGACCACTGGCATCAGTTATTTCATGACCTCCATTTAAATCTCTCTCCTCAAGCGGATTAAGAGTCAGGCTGGAAGTCTCAACCAAAGTGCCAGTAGCGTCAAACAAGTTAACGGTAAAATCTTTTGCTGTATCCTCAAGATTAATCACCTCAACCCAGTTCGGCACCACAAAGCCCTGAGCATTAACATCAAAAGTATTCGCTCCTGCATAACTAACGCCAACGTTTGGATTTCTAAACTGCCTAGCAAAGGCAAAGGAGAAATTCCCTGTCGCTGCCTCAGGCCGGTAGTTCGAAAGTCTTCCGACTAGTCTTTTACTAGTGTCAGAATCATCAAAGGCAAGCCTTACCAAACCATAACTATCGATCACACCACTACCATCGAGATCCACAAATGCTGAACAAGAGGCGTCCCCTGCATCACAAGAGGCCTGAACCAGTGCATTAATATCAATATCCTGCTGCGTTCCACCAGCAACGGTAAGGCTAGTTTGGTTCATTTGGGCCCCAAACAGGTTAAACACAGTAACCTCAATGTCTAAATCCCCAGTCCCCTCAACGGCTAGCTCAAGAAAGTTAAACTGAGATAGAAAAGTGTTCCACTTTACGTAAATAGGACTTCTGAGATCAGCCTCTGGGTCTCCGCCAGCTAGTGCAGGACAGAATCCATCGGTGCCAAAGGCTGTAGGACAATCAACCAGACCATCTCCATCAGCATCAAGTCCACCAGAACCCATAACATCGAACACACCGTCATCGTCAGAATCCAGGTCTAAGTGGTCTGGAGCCCCATCTCCATCAAGGTCAGGTACTGGCAAAGGAGTGCCTCCGTCACTTGGATCAATATCAGGACAATAGCCGTCTGGAGCAAATTGTCCTGTGCAATCTAAAACTCCATCGCCATCAGCATCTACTCCTCCGGCTTCTGTAACGTCCGGGATCCCATCGTTGTCCGAATCTAAATCATGACGATCTGGAACTCCATCTCCGTCCAAGTCAGGATCTGGAAGCGGTACTCCCGCGCCATCTCCAGCAGTAGCTGTCGTATTATTATTTGGGTCAACCAGGTCGCTAAGACCATCACCATCGGCATCGGTTAAAATCTCGCCAGTAGCTGGGTCGACATCATCGACAAGCCCATTTCCGTCAGCGTCCACACCACCTGCCTCTATTATATCTGGAATTCCATCATTATCAGAATCAAGATCAAGGCGATCCACTATACCATCACCATCAGTATCTGGGTCTGGCACTGCAACTCCACCGTTAACAGGATCAACATCATCACAAAAACCGTCCGCACTAAAAGCTGGTGCAGTAGAGCAATCAACGACTCCGTCTCCGTCCGCATCAAGCGAACCAGCCTCAATAGTATCCGGGATACCGTCATTGTCAGAATCTAAGTCAAGAAAGTCAGGCAGCCCATCACCATCTGTATCAAGCGGGCTCAAAGGATCTGGTCCAGCCTCGATAGCATCTGGGATTCCGTCATTATCAGAATCCAGATCTAAGTAATCAGGAAGTCCATCTCGATCTGTATCTTGTAAGTCAGTAGGGGCTGGAGGTGGTGCAACCAAAGAAGCGGCTCCATCATTACTTCCAGTTACAATCCCTTGAAATACTAAAACTGCTGTTGGGCTGGCACCAAAAGGATCGTCAATTCGAAAAATTTCTCCGGTGCCATTGTTTGAAACATAAAGCTCAACCACACCTGTAACAGGGTTAGTTGCTGGAAATAAGGCTCCATAACCAGCAGAGACAGGCAAAGGACCAGCTACAGTTGCAGTAGTGGCTGCAACTGTTCCACCATTAACCGCTCCGTTAACATTGAAACGAGAAAGTGTAGAACCCGAAATAGTAAAGAAATCCCCTCCTCCAACTGTACCAATATCCGCACCCATAACGGCTCCGGTGACAATAAACGTTTTATCTAAAGTACCATCCAGATTGACAACCGCAATTCCACCCCCTGCATTTGGAGTGGTAGTTACGTAAAGTTGTTCGTCATAGATATCTGCAGCAAAAGAAAGATCGAGTCCTGTATTCCCCAGACGAAACAGCTCACCATCTCGATCGAGAGCTATAATATCATCATCGGCAAGTAGGTTTCCGTTCACATCTGTTGCTCCAAGAGCACTAAAAGCGGTTCCATAAATTAGTCCTGAGACAGGATCAAACCCAATACTATTAAGACTTGCTCCTGAACCGACTCCAAGAGGTTCGTAAATTGCGGTAAGCGGGTTAAGAATAAACAGTTGCCCTTGAGGAAAAGTGGCTCCACTTATCGTGGGCGCATTAATAACCTGAAAAAAAGCTGCTGCTTCAGGATCAAAAGGATCTGCAACTCCAGGTGTTCCAGCTCCGGGAATAATATTAGACTCTACCAAATCCGGTATGCCATCATTATCATCATCCGGGTCTATGATATCAACTAGACCATCACCATCGGCGTCTTGAGCAAATGCTAAGTTTGCTGAAAAACCAAGTACGAATAGCGAGAGAACTAAGAGTAGAATAGTCTCAACTAGTAAATTTGATTTCATGGTCATTGTTTTCATGCAGAGTCACCTAAGTTAAAGCCTACTGGCTTACTAAACCTTCTTTGCAGCTGGTTAGAACGATTTGAAATCGACTGCTGCCAATATTTTCTATTCTGCTTTAGACACAATGAATTAATAGAAGGGTTCTTTTAGTGGACTTAACCGCAGTTAATTACTAGATAAATCAGCAAATTTTTCATGCTTAGCTCCTCAGAAGCAAGGTAGTTAAGGCTGTGATGGAAATTATTTATTTAGATAGGTAAACAGTATCTATTTGGAGAGAAGGACCTGCTCCGCTGAAACCAAAATAGTGTCGAGCAGTGAGTCATTTTCCTTCCATGGAAAACGACTCTTCGCTCCCCACAAGTTTAAACCTTCCTACCTCTATTCTGACAGTTCGTAACTCCGGCCGTGGCTCTACCTTCGAATAAGAGTTGGTAAAGCCTCTGAGTTTCCTTTATCTCCGCTGACAAGTCTTTGTCTAAAACAAATTCCCCTAACAACGATGCAAAGGAGTTTAAATGCTCACCCGATTTTCTCCAGACTTCTGCAAAATCGTCACAAGTTTCAATACCTTCGATGCTTCCAATCTGAACTGCTTCGATTAAACAGGCAGCATAAACGATAGGATTCGGAGACTCTAATAACTCCCAAGAAACTATCATCTCTGACAAAGACACGTGCTGACGATATCTGCAATGAGCCACTGTTGGCTCTAATCCGTCATGGGAAGTTAAATTAACCCTTTCCACACTCCTATAATCTGAGGAAACTTTGTCCATAATAACCAAAGAAATTCCAAGCGTCAGGTTTGATATTTCCAGAACACCAGCTTCTTCAGTCTCTGGAGTAATCCAATGAACCAGAGGCTCAGAATAAGCAGCGCATTCGTTTTTTCTACAAAATGAAAGGTAAACTCCAGCCCACTTGTCGTTAGGTGTCTCGGAACTCAGCTCAGCCTCTACTCGCGGAGAAGTTGAAGTACAACTAACCAAAAACCAAAAAGCAAAAAATAGAGAAATAGACTTACTCATTTAAAAAACTCCGTTTGAATGAAGGAAAAAATCCGGAAGATTTCTCCATTCATTCAAACTAAAACCTACTCTCACTACTCGACACAGGTTCAGATATTATGACATGACCTATTAGTTTTCAAATCAGACTGCCTGGAGATAAAGAGGTTTGAAGTCAGGCACTTGCCATCTTAGGTCAACTAACTAGAAAACATCTCAAAGATTACTTGCATTTACTAACCTAGTTAGAAAATTTAGCTCATAGGGGAGCCTCTAGACTTTCCCGATCATAGGGAAAGTCCCGGATAGAAAAATTACTCTTCTTACTGATAAAAGGCACTTGATTGTCATTGATTCCGTTCTGTGTTTCAATTGAAGGAGAGCTGTGGACCAGGTGTTTGTAGCCTTTCCCTACTCTGCTCTTTCCTATTATTTGTGATTTGGTTTCCGAAGGTCCGTTGGATTGCTTTAGGTCTTGCCTAAGACAATCCAACAACAATAGAGGTTTTACTGCTATGTCTCCAGGCATTTCTGTACCGAATGACTTTACATCCCTAGTGAAAAAGAGCGGAAGCAGCGTTGCTCTCTTCGTTCACCCACACTACCCGACGATTGACCCATCCACGGAATTCTCTAGGATCATCGTGGAAGAACAGAGAGTCCCCACACTAGAAGAAGCCAATAGGATATATTCGCCACACCGTAGTCCCGAAGCGGCGAAACCTATGTTCATAGAGGGCCAGAGGACAATGAATAAATTCACGTCTGACGCCAGAAAAAAGGAAGTAATTGAACTTCATACTGAAGCCCTGGAAACACATCAACCAGACTACCAAGCTTACTTAGAAAACGTAGTTGAGTATCTAGGTGGTAAGATTCCAACTAAGGCTATCGTGGTTTTAGGTCATGTTTCCTCTCAGGAAACTACTTCTTCATTTTTTGCCGAACATGTTTCTGCTGACACTAAAGTGGCATACATAAATGGAGACTTCTGGCATTTCAAAGATCAAACACAACTTGACTTAGCTGCTCTTATGGCAGTTTTCGCTTTAGTCCCTAGTCTCAGAAAGATATACGTCTCTGGCTGCTACGGATCCGACAAAGGCAATATTTTGGGCAGTTGTGTAGAAATGACGATAATGGAGCTAAAACGAGGCTTAGGAGTGATCAACCCGCAGTTAAAATTTTTCCGACATAGAAAAACAATTCTTGTCTAAACTCGGGAAAACAAAAAGAAAGAGGATAGAAATATATCTATCCTCGCGGTTCTGAAACCAAACACAAAATTTCATTTTCGGCGAGGGTTCGGGGGTCAAACCATCTAAATATTTAATTAGAATCTAAGGGAAAATCTTCTATGACTAAGCACCCAAGCTAGATGCATTCATACAGCTGACTTCAATATCAACAGCTACAATTTTGCTGCACTCGACAAAAGTGGATGATTGAATTGGAGTTTCCAAAGTCACAATTTGCCCGGCACCTAACTCCAAGCCTTCTCCGCTATCTCTACCGAAGGGCTCAGAAAAAGAGGCCCTAACCTCGTCTCCAGCAAACTTCTCTCTATCACCAATAACACTGCCAGAGACAAAGTCCAGTAAACAACGTTTACCATTGTTTCGCAGCGCAACATTTAGCGAGCACAAAGGCTGATTCTGCTCAGACTTGGAGCTTCTAAGAAAAAATCCAGCAACAGCTATCTCTTCTTGTAAATTGCTTCCTTCTTCAATTGAATCTACCGAACGGATATTAACTACTGGGATATTATCTGCGGTCTTTCCGCTAGTCTTCGTATCAACCTTAGCTGTCACGACAGCATTAGCCTCGTTAATAGGAGAGCCATACATTTTCCTAGCAGTGTCCAGCATTAGGAAACTTCCTAGAATACAAAGGCTTCCAATAATTCTAAGCGAAACGCGTAGCGCGTTTTCTTTGGAAATATTTCTATCGGCATTACTCATATCGGCACTACTCATAAGAAATAGTTTAGAAGACTAAATAAGAACTAAGGAATATTCGATGGAATCATTTTAAGACCGAATATTTTACCTACTCGGACCACGATACACTCGGTATACTTCAAAGTCACATCCCTGCAGGAATAGGTAATTCATCTTAGCTAAACTAGCAGTCTAAATGGTTATTTCCTCAAATGGGGCTTTAAGGGCCAATCAGCTGCTCGATGGCGAAATTTTTAGGAGTGGCCAATAATTTACATGGATGCGCTACTGGTGATGCCTTGGCAGGGACTGAATACAAGCTTGGACTTAAATTTTAAGTTTCAAAAGAAATGGAGATCGTGATGAATGCTTTGCTTGAGCCGACTTGAACTTTCGTCTTCTGTCCTTTCCGGTTTTTCTGCAATAAACCAATTGAAATACTTAAACCCATCCTTAGATAGGGAAAAGGCAATTACTCACGTGGATGCAACGTTTTAGGACAAAATTCACATAACAAAAGGTAAGTATCAATTTATCTATAGTAGGGGGCCTCTATGGGATTATCTCGAACACCGTTAAATCCAGCATGTATTGCCGAAGAAGTAGTTGAATTTGCCCAATTACCCAAGGGCAGAAGAGATCAGCTCAAGAAACAATATGAAGAAGATCAAAAACAAAAGGCTGATAAGGATTTGAAAGGCTCTGGGGATGGATCAGGCGGAGGATCCGAAAGAGAGTCTGAACCAGAAGAGAAAATTGAAATAGAGCTAAGAGAGGAATTCGAACAGTATCCAGAAGAAGTTCAAAAAAAGCGTTACCGACCACCTGCAGCCTGTCACAAAGATCCGAACTATACCTAAATTCTCAATCGGACAGATTTTTCAACGTACCCGTCTAAATAGGTACCTTCCCTAATTGAAGTGCATTGTCTAGCCTTGATAACCTACTGATAGCAAAAGATCTTCGAGAAAGATCTTCAAAAAAGATCATCAAGGAAACCTCAATTGAGGCAGTTACATAAGCCAATAGATGGAATTTAGTGAAAAGAATTTACTCTAAAACAAATGGCACATCTGATGTTCAACTAATCATAGCCCCCTATACCTTGCT
>CALIEE010000178.1 GCA_938022485.1 uncultured bacterium
TCGCCTTACAAAAAGAAATTATATTCTTGATGATAAAGTTAAGGGTCGATTAACTATTTATCAACCAGAGCCTCTTCCAATGACTCAGTTGATCAAGACTTTTGAAGATGCAATCCAGCACAAAGGTTTTGCCTCAGTGCCAATGGGCGGAAATACTTGGAAGATTGTACTAGCAAGAGATGCCAAGACGTCTACAATTCCATTGCTAATGGACAAAGGTTCAGCTGAAGCCGGCACAGTTATCACTAGACTGGTTAAACTTACTTACGCTGATGCGCAGGCAATTAGGCCTACTTTGCAACGATTTGTTTCTAGAGACGGTATTGTTGAGATAGCGGAGGGAACCAATAGCTTAATAATTGTTGATTCCGTAGAGAATATTAAAAGATTGGAGAACCTTGTTCAGGAAATAGACTTCCCTGCTGAAAACCAACAAACAAAAGTTATTCCAGTTAAGCATGCTTCTTCAGAAGATTTAGCCGAAAAAATCAATAGAATACTGGCAGCTAATCCCGGAACTCGAAAAACCTCTCAGGTAGTTGTAAGAAGAGGACGTGCTCAGCGGCAGACAAGAACCGAGCCAGGTAAAGGACCTGAAGGTGAGGTGTTTAGCGATGATCGGACTAATTCGCTCATTGCCGTCGGAACAGCCAAGTTGATCGAGAAGGTTGAAGGTCTGGTTCAGGAACTAGATAGCCCTATTGATCGATCGAATGAAAGTTTCTTTTTATATAAGCTTCAAAACGCTGATGCTGAAGAGTTGGTTGAAATTCTTAACCAAATCATTACTGGTGAAGGTAGTTCAGGAGAGCAAAGCTCACCTAGAGGGCTTAGGTCTGCCAGAAGAGGTAGTAGCCTTTCTAGAAATCAAGCAGCCAGCAATTCTCAATCCCAAGCTCCAGCAAGCGGAAGCAATAACAAGTTTCAAGCTGGTAAAAAAGTTAACTTTGAAGAAACTATCAGCATTGCTGCCGACACTAGAACTAATTCGGTTGTAGTGAATTCATCTCAGTCTGATTATGACAAATTAGTCAAGCTCATCAAACAGTTGGATGTTCAACGCAAGCAAGTGCTTGTTGAGGCAGCGGTAATTGAAGTTACTATGAGCAATCAGGATGAGTTTGGATTAGATTGGAGATCAGCTGAAGGAGTTCAGAATGGAACTGTCGTTGGCCAGGGTAACTTTAGTAATCTCCCATCAATTCTGGGAGCACCTGGGGCACTACCTTCTGTTCTAGAGAGTCCAGGAAGTTTACAGGGACTTGCTTTGCAAGCGATTAGTCAGGGAACTTTGACTCTACCGGGTGGCATTGCAATGCCAACTCAGTCGGTAGTTCTTAACGCCTTAAAACTTAACAGTGCGGTGAATGTTCTCTCAAGTCCATCAATTCTTACCTCTGACAATGAAGAGGCTGAGATTATTGTGGGTGAGAATGTTCCGGTTGTAACTAGTCGTGCAACGGACCCGTCTAACCTAGGGAACCAATTTAACCAAATTGACCGCCAGGATGTAGGTATTACTTTGAGAATTACCCCTCAAATTACCAATGGTGAGTATGTAAATCTTAAGATATTCGTTGAAATATCCTCGGTTGTTCCTGGCACTAGGAATGCTGAGAATGGATTAACAACAAATGTTAGAACCACTGAAACCTCTGTTGTTGTGAAAAACAATCAGATGGTGGTTACTGGAGGACTTCTCTCAGACAGTACTATTGAGCAAGAAGCTGGGGTGCCTTTACTAATGGAAATCCCAGTATTGGGTAATCTGTTCAAATCTAAAAGTGAAACTGTTCAACAAACAAACTTGTTAATCTTGATTACACCAAGAATTGTTAACGATGATATCTCGGCTCAAATGGCAACAGATTACTATGGCTCTAGGCTTCCAAAAAGTCTTGAGAATGCCAGAAAGACTTTAAGCTCACCAATGGTGGGACAGTTAAAAGAAGAGGAAGAGAGAAAACCGTTTATTGAGGAGGATGTTGTCGATGACCTTGATTTCTAAGAATACTATTATTGGCTCAGCCTTAGCGATCTTGGGCTTTGGGCAAAGTGCACTGGCTTGTGATTTTGTTCAAAACTCTGTCGATGTTGAGAGATTATCAGTCACCGTTGATGCAGATCTTTCAGATTGGGAAAATGTTGACTTTCAAAAAATTGAAGAGACTTGCGCTTCCTGTGATGAATTGAACTCAAAGGATATGAGGGCCGAATTTGCCGTGACAGTGGATCAAAACAACCTTTATCTTGTGGCAGTTGTGATAGACGATGAGGTGGATATTAACGGTAGTACCAAAATATTCGACCTAGATGGTATTGAAGTTATGATTGATGGCTTCAATAATTGTTCTGAAAAGTTTTATGATGATGACATGATGTTGTTTGTTACTGCCGATGGCCGTTTCCAGTTTAAAAGCCCGACGCGCTCCACAGATAGAATTGAAGTAGCTACTAGCATTATTGAAGACGGTTATATGATTGAGCTATCTATTCCATGGCAAATCATTGGCAGCTATCCTGATGAGGCATCTTCAATGGGCTTTTCTATCTCGGTAAATGATAGAGACGGTGAAAATAGAGAGGGGCAATTCTTTTGGCACTACTCTACTAAGCATTGGGAAAACACAGGGGACTGGGCCTCTTTACATTTCTTAGATAATAAATAGTTTCGACTTTTTTCATCAAGTTCTAAATCTTTCCTCAGCTATATATAGAAGTATTGGTCTTCCATTGAAATCCTAGGTCAGGAGACTTATCAACAACATCAGTATATTGTCTTTTCCAGTCTTTTCTCTGAAAATACGGCGTTTCAGCGCTAGAAACTGCAAGATCTCTTCAGAGATTATGATGAATTGCGTCTTGGTTGTTGATAAAAAACAAGGAATTTGAAGTGGACGCGGTATATAGTTACAAGTATTGTCGTCCAACTCTTTGAGATGAGGAAGGACCTCTTTTAATAATCCCTGGCAAGCTTCAAGTTTGGGAGCCTCTCGCCGGACAAAAACGGGTATCAATATGAATTTTAAAACTTTCGGTGCCGCTCTTTCAATTGCTGCCATTCCAGCAGTGGCTGGCGCTGAGCCTAAAATTGAATCCAACGAAGATATTTTTAGTTATGGTAGTGGCCAGTCAATGGGCCAGAGAATGAAGCTACAAGGTGTGGACGTTAACCCTGATCTTTTCGCATTGGGTCTTAAAGATGGAATTGCAGGTAAAGAAAGTAGAGTTCCGATTGAGAAAATGCAGGCTGCTGGCAAAGCTCTTCAAGAAGAGATGATCGCTAAAAAGCAGAAAGAAGCAGATGCAAATCTAGCTTCTGGGAAGAAATTTCTTGATGAGAACAAAGCAAAGGATGGTATTAAAACTACTGACTCTGGCCTACAGTACCAGGTGGTTAAGGAAGGTAACGGAAAACAACCAGCTGCCACTGATAAGGTTACTGTTCACTACAAGGGAACTCTAGTTGATGGAACTGAGTTTGATAGTTCTTTCAAGAGAAACAAGCCTGCTGAGTTTGGTTTAAACCAAGTTATCAAAGGTTGGACTGAAGGAATCCAAACGATGAAAGTTGGCGGAAAGAGTAAATTCTTTATTCCATCTGATCTTGCATATGGTCCTCAGGGAAGACCTGGAATTCCAGGAAATTCAGTTCTTATTTTCGATGTGGAGCTTATTGATGTTGCTGAAGCAGCGGCAGCGGCTAAGCCTGCTCAGCCGCAAGGTTAAGTATAATTTTCAGTATTTAGGGCGCTTATAGAAAAAGCGACTACAGTGCGGGGAAAACATAATTAAATACAGAGGCTCTGGAGTGGATATTTAGTAAATATCCACTCAGAGCTTTCTGAACAAAAAACCCCTTTCCTACATCATACTATGCTGCTTGCGTGTAGAGTCGATTGTAAAGTCTCGAAGCTCTATCTCTCTCCTCGTCAGTCATAACGTCTTTGTCGCGTTGAAATAAGACGATGGCTTCCATAGCGGTAACGAAGTCATCTGAGTAATCCAGCAGGGCTTGAAAAGCCATGTTGATATCATACTGAAGCTCTTGTCTGCGATGATTTGCAACAAGGCTTTGTACGGCAGTAGGCAAAAGATTAGCCATTCCTGAGACTCGGCCAAAACCACCAAGCTCTCCCACAAGGGCTAGAGCGGTGTCGGGGCCTGAGAAAAACTTCTTTCTGAGCTCGTCTTGGACAAATTTTATTCTTGAAGCAATTGCTTGATTTTCGGTGCTGCGAGAATCTTTCAGACCTAAGAAAAGCTCATATTCACTGCATATGCGAATTAGTTGATTGCTCACCGGCTTAGTGATTTGCGGTAGATCAATATCGTAAAGTAGTAGACCGGTGTCTCGTACTCCTTCAGCCAGAACGTTCAAATTCTCTAGGGTCTCTAGGCATCTGGTTTGATCAGTGAAACCCTTCCAAGTGGAAATTTGGTTTGGTGCATAGATGAAATAAACGCTTTTTTTCTCTTTGCGCTCATAAAGCTCTAGAGTCAGATCTTTTAACTCTTCTCTACTCATTAAAGAAATATTTATGTATATTTCTTCAAAATACCTTAGAGCAAAGTTTAATAGCATCTTTAGTTGCGCGGTGCTCAACTGATCCCAGCATCTTCCGGTGGTACCACCCACCAAAACAGCTTTTATTCCCTCGGATGCCAGCCACTTCCAGTACTTTTTCTAAGGTCTTTAGAAATAATTTCATTAGATTTTCATTCTTCCCATTCGAGCTTAGATATTTTTTGACGTCCTCAAGGCCTCCTTCCGGCAACGCTAACTTTATTGCGGACAGAGAGTCGTTGAGATTATCCAATTTGCTCAGGATTGTGGTTAAACCCTTTACTTGAACTTCACTAAGGTTGCTCAAAAACAATAATACAGTTTTAAGAGCCTTCATAGTCAAAGGTATTTCGTCGGTCTGGCTGGTAATGAAGTGAATAAGCTTTGGGTAATAGTCCTTGGCTTCATCGATTTTACTAGCTAAGTTCGCCATTTCCGAATCATTAAGCAATTGGTGATTACGAGCAAAAATGAAATCCTTCTTAACCCAAAGGGCTGTGCTGACGAGAATGTCTGGAACTGGATTGTATACATCTACAGACTCGAGACAGACCGCTAAGCCTTGCAAAGCGTGTCTACTAGTAATGAGTCTGAGGTCCAAACTGCTAAGCTCCGCTGGTTGATCGGAAAGATAGAGCGACTGGAGAAGCCGCATTTTTTCCTCTTGAGGACTCGCTTCAATAGCATCTTCGAATCCATTTGAGATGTTTTCAAGGAGTTTCAATAGGGAATCTCCAAACCTCTCACCCACACTTATTTGACTAAGGTGTATAGCAAGTGGCGGCCAAATTTCATCTTTAAGAAATATGCCCAGGCATTTTAGATCCAAATTTTGTTTTTGAAGTGCCGTGCCTTTCAAAGATTTTCGATAATCATCGATGATTTTTAGGTGCCAATGATTTCGAACCAGAGGAATTATGGTCTCATCTAGTTTAAAGAAAACCTTTAATGTGTTTTCTTCCCTGTACCTCTGGATCAGCAAAAAGGGCCCTCGAAAAAGAATATAGTTCTCTTCATT
>CALIEE010000179.1 GCA_938022485.1 uncultured bacterium
CCTGTTTAAACTCTAGATACTAGTCGGCAAGATAGCATGGAGCCTTAGCCTTTTCTGGCTAAATTTAGAACTATTCTTCTGGGCCATGCCCGAGCGTAAAACAGGCATCTGAGGATTGAAATATGATCTGATAGGGGCAGCTAGCCTAGAAAGCTAGCCGCCATAAGTGTTGAGAGATTTTCTACTAGCCGCAGCAGCAACTCTCTTTACAGCATTCACAAGCCTTTTCTTTGCAAGCTTCAGCACTTTCACAACCACATTCGCATTCACATTTTTTTTCTTTTTCCATTGTTTCTCCTTTATTTAATAATTTACTACAGGGTTTAAGCTAATCTATGTCAATTTTGTCTGCTAAGGCGCGAAGATTTTCTGCTACCTCTTTTCTATTCAGGGAGTAGGTTGTTTCTCGGCCTTTTCGTTCAGATAGGACAACTCCTTCCTGAGCTAAAACTTTCAGGTGTCTAGAAACTCCTGAGGCGTCGATGCTGCAACATTCACATAAACACATTGCATTTTTTGGAGCTTGGCAGTCGCACAAGTTATAGACCAGAGAGAGTCTGTTGTACTCTCCAAGAGCTTTAAGTAACCCTGCCAACTTTTCTAACTCCTGTTCGTTCATAACCTCAATTATTGCACATTTGCGCAAATGTGACAATTTTAATCTTATATTCTCAATAATCCTATAGGCTTAACCATTTTACCTGATACTGATTCCAACCCAATCTCGACCATTTCCGGTAGACTCTGAGCCTATAGCTATTGGCTCAACAGTATTTCCGTTAACGTCAAAACCACGAGATGGATTGTTGTAAGCTCTACTTTTGTAAATATATACCGGGAAACTTCCTCTACCCAGTTTGAAGCCATTGCCGTCACCAGTAATGTTTCCGGCTAGGTTTGTTCCGTTTCTATATGCGGAGGAAAAGTAGATGAACATTGGTCCGGTGGATTCCCAAAAATCAAAACCATCATCGGAGTTTCTGTAGGCATGGGCATCAATAAAGGAATTTCTAGAGGATTGAAACTTGGAGTAAATGCCATCCGCATTGCCTCCGTTTTCACAAGGCGCGCAGCCATTTCCGTCCTCGTTGTAGCCATCGCTCGATTCTACTGAAACAACACAGTTGCCGCTTCCCCTGTATATCTGAATTCCTGAGCCCGTGCTGTTGGAGTGATTGCTGAAACCGGTTCGATAAACTGAGACCCTATATAGTGTATTATTGTTAGTCGCAAAAATGCCGCTGTTCCTGGCATCTACGACGGTTAAATTTGAAACTGTGGAGTTTGAGCCTATGCTCATGGCTCTATCTACTTGCGAGGCATCAATAATAACTTGGGTAGGGTCTAGACCCACTAAAGTTTTTCCATTAAACCTAATTTGTTCTGAAATTCGATACCGACCTGGTCTCAAAAATACTAGATCATGATTTGCAAGAGCCTGGTTTATACAGTTCCCAGTGCAAGGGCCAATAGTGTGTCCTGTGGAGGGAATTGCATTAACTCTTTGCTGGCACCTGTTATTATCGCCAAACCTATTTGCTTGCTCTCTTATTTCAGCCCACATCCCTGGGGTAAGACCACTGTAAGCAACCCCATCTACTGAGCCTTGGTTATTATTGATTGGTGAGGGGTCTGGAGTTACGTTTGTTACAGTCGGCTGGCTTGTGTTGTTGTTCGACGAGCTGCCTCTTGGTTGTGGGATGGGAGGGGTGGATGGTTGAACTTGTCCGCCAAGGGTATAGGAATAAACTCTTCTGTTGTTGGCTGGATTGCTATTATCCGAAGAAGAAAAGTATAGCTGATTGCCCCAGTGACTGAAACGACCTTGGCCAATATTTCTTATATCTCGATGTAATGAATGAGCGGGTCCAAGTGCCTGACCGTTTTCGAAAAGTTGAAGGGTGGAAGTCCTGCCATTCCCTAGGCTATCCCCAGGAACACCAGCATTGATAGTTAAAATAAAAGCGTGTCCAGATTCCTGCCGGAGTTCTGAGAGATTGATGATTTGGCCTGGAATTGCTGGTTGAGAGACCGGCTCCGTAGTTTGGATTGAACTGCTATCTTCAATAGAAGTAATACTCTCACGACAAGAGTTGGTGGGTATTTGTTGACCGGTTATGCGCTGATTAGAACAGTACCATCTTCCTTGAATAGGATCACAGTCATTTCTCTGGAAGTTAGAACACTCCATGCGAAAATTTACTACTGCTTTCCAAAGAGTTTCTCCATGGGAAATGCACTGACAACTCTGAGCTTGAGCAGAAACCGGAATAGAAAGAGAAAGTAGCGCGATTGCTGCTGAGAAAAAAACCGTCTTCATTTAAAGGTAAACCTCGAAAAAGTCATAAAACCTAGTAACCCTAGGATCTGTTATGGGTAAATATTGGAATTAGTGATTTTAGAGCTTGAATGTCGCTAGTGGGTGAGGATAAAGCTAGAGATTGCAGTCGTCTAGATTGATTTGAGGAATTTTCATGATTCTTGGAGAGAATCTGTGTCAGGAAATACGATGACGGCTTCTTCCACAGAGAATCCTTACGTCTGTCCTGATCAAAGTGAACCAACTAACAGCACTTTCACTTTTGTCATTGATGATGCAGTTGGTGATGTCTCACCGAATTCAACGGCGTCAATTTTTTCTGAATGTCCTAATCTTCCCCAAACTTATGAAGTGACTTTTCAAGGATCTTCTTATAAGAATTGCGCAGGAAGATGAAGAAGGTGATTTTAGTACAGATAGTGGAGAGGATAAACTTTATAAAACCCATATTGAACACCCAAATTAAAAACATCAATTCTATTCGAGAAAATAGAGTAAAGAAGATAAGGTTTAGATGAAAACGCTAGATTCCCAGTTTCTTAAAAACTTTTTCTTAAAAGCCCTAATTCACGAACCGGTCTGATATATTGTGGGGAATTGAGATAGGCTTTTGATATATAAACTTAGCGCTAGGAAGAGGTAAGGGTAGGGGTGCGAAATTATTGAAAAAACTGCCAGACTCTCAATAATGAACCTCTCCTGAAAGTTTACAGGAGAGGGGTAAATTAACTAATTTATGACGTCGCCTTAATTACCGAACTAAAATCTAAGTGCCATCAGAAGTAGAGGTAGGGAAATTAGTGGGAAGACCATCAATACTCGATCGGTTCTTCTCGTCCCAATATTTCTTTATTCCATCTTCCCCCTTACGATCATGCCATTTGTCTAAAGTGAGCCGCTCCCCTTTATAATCAAATAAAGGTACGCCAAATCCACAGGAAGTTTGCACGAGTTCAATATCTAGGAGAACTATTTGACGGGTGCCTAGCGGATACTTTCCGTTATAATGCTGAACGATGAGCTCTTTAAATTCTGATGAGTCTAGTTGAAGAGATCTTCCCTTACCATAGAGCCGAAGAATACAGGGTGGGTTCTCCAACGCACAGAACATAAAGGTCAGGCGTCCATCGGCAAGTAGATGGGCCATAGTTTCATTACCGCTTCCAGTTCTATCTAGATATATGACTCTAGAGTTGGAGACAATTCTAAGTGCTCCGGTTTCTCTTGGAGACATATTAATTCTACTGTCTGTCGTACCTGAAGCGGTGAAGAATATATGTTGCTCTTCTATGAATTTTTGA
>CALIEE010000180.1 GCA_938022485.1 uncultured bacterium
TGAGAAACTCGGATTCTAAACCAAATTCTTCGTTTAGAAGTTTTCCGAGGGTCTTAACTCCTAAAGTCTCTGTGGCATAGTGCCCTGCAAAAAAAGCATTGAGACTTCGCTCTTTGCAAAAGTGGTAAGCGAATTGCTTAGGCTCACCGGTTATTAAAGTATCAAAGCCGAGAGTATCGGATTGATACAGACTGTCAGCAGCTGAGCCTGTTACTACAAGAATTTTTTTTGGTTTTTTTGGCCCAAAATCTAGGGTCGTGCTGACACTAGCACCATCTAACTTGCTTAGTTCTCGCTGGATGTTTTCAATATTTTTTCCTTCTGAGTTTTCAATTAAGCAACCTAGTAATTGGCCTTTGTATTCGAACGCTTGGGAAAGGTTCTGAAAGCCTATACTTTTAGCTAATTGAAAGTTGTTGCCTAGCTCGGGATGAGCATCCAACGGAAGATGAGAAGCATAGAGGTTCAGTCCTGCTTCAAGAGCCACCTGAACTAGTTTCCTGTGAGGTCCAGTTATAGCTAGGGGGGAGCCCCAAAACAGTCCATGATGAACTATCAATAGTTGGGCTTTTTTCTGAATAGCTAGCTCGACGCTTTCCAGACAGCCGTCTACAGCTACAGCTACTTTGTTTATTTCAGTAGTTCCTTCAATTTGAAGACCGTTCAGGCTCGCATCAGAGAATCGCTCTGGGGCAAGTTTTTGGTTTAGAAGGGATACTATCGTCTTAAGTTCAGCCAAGGCCTATCTTCCTCCATCTAGTAGAGCCGCTAACTATTGCATTTCTGATTAATTTGCAAGGGTATGACCTTGAGGCCTCGAAATTGAGCAAAATGGCCCGGCTAGAACCCTTTGCCTAGTTTCCTGTGGAAAACTTATCTCTTTAATAGAAATTTAGCCTTCCCTGTTCCCTTAGTCCTCGGATTTAACTATACCTTGACGCTTCAGTAGCGACGTCTACTCCTATTGTGGTGGGGTTGGATAGAATTAATGATGGAAAGATAGAGGATTTTCATGTGTGCTTGGTTTTCGAGAGTTAGGGCCCCTAAAGCCAGGCCCGAAGAGACTGACAACAAGATTGAGATCCCAGGGGATCTTTGGGTTAAGTGTACTGCCTGTTCAGAAGTTATTTACAAGAATGAATTAGACCGTGCCCTCAAAGTTTGCCCGAAGTGCAACTATCATTTTCGAATTTCTGCCAGAGAGAGAGTGGAACTGCTTTGTGACGACCACTCTTTTGAGGAGGGGTATGGTAATCTGAGAACGAATGATCCTCTTTCTTTCAAAGACTCTGTGAAATACAAGGAGAGACTTAAAAAGGCTGAGAAGAAGAGCGATACTTCAGAGGCTTTGATTTGCGGCTCTGCTAAGATCAACGGCCAACCTGTGATGTTGGGCGTTTTTAATTTTTTCTTCCTCGGCGGCAGCATGGGGATCGTAGTTGGGGAGAAGCTTGCCAGAGCAGTTGAGCAGGCTACCGACCGTGGTGTACCAATGATTATAGTGTCTGCCTCTGGTGGAGCTAGAATGCAGGAAGGTATTTTTTCCCTAATGCAAATGGCTAAAGTAACAGCCGCTTTGGTCAGGCATGGAGAAAAGGGCTTGCCTTACATTTCCGTTCTCAGTGATCCCACTACAGGGGGGGTCGCAGCTTCTTTTGCAATGTTAGGTGACCTTATTATTGCTGAGCCGGGGGCTTTAATAGGCTTTGCTGGGCCAAGAGTTATTGAGCAGACAATTCATAGAAAATTACCCGAGGGTTTTCAGAGAGCAGAGTTCCTCCTAGAGCATGGAATGCTGGATGCTGTAGTTAGTAGAGAGGAGATGAAAGAGACCTTGGGTAAAATGTTGGAACTTTTGAGAGCCGATGCTTAGATCTCGCCGTATTTTTCTTTTAGTCCTGATTCTATTCGTGGACCTTCCTGTAGCTTTTGCTCAAGAACCGCCCGATCGAAAGTTTCTATTTCTTGAGGATCGCCGGAAAAAGGAAGTCGAAGAGCAGAGAAAACGAGAGCAACGGGTTAAACAAGATTTAGCCCGCCGACAGCAACGACAGGGTAACCTACCATTCGATATAAATGCAGAGTCCATTGATTACGACTCTAAAGGAGAAACCGTTACCGCTCGAGGTGATGTATCTCTTTACTACTCTTCTACTTTAGTTGAAGCTGACCGAGGTAGCTTTTCAATTCCAAAGAACGAAGCAGAGGTGGCTGGTGATGTTAGGATTACTGACGTAGCCGGCGACTTAGTTGCTGAGGAGGCTCGGCTTAATCTCAAATCTGGTGCCGCTAGTCTAAGAAATGCGGAAGTTGATTTTAGCCAAGGTCAGTTTAGAGTTTTTGCGGGTTCAGTTGATCGAAATGATAAAGAGAAATATGAGTTCGAGAATGCGGCCCTAACTACCTGTAAGTGCCCTGAAGGGGATGAGTGCATGCCTTGGCAGCTTTCGGCCTCGAGAGCTGAAGTCACTAAAGATGGTTATGGGAAGGTATGGAATGCGACTTTAGATGTTTATGACACTCCAGTTCTTTATTTGCCGTATTTAATTTTTCCTGCGAAAACTTCAAGGCAAACCGGGCTGCTCCCAGCTACAGCTGGATTTGGTCGGGATAGTGAGTTCCAATTGGAGCTTCCGTTTTTTTGGGCAATTAGTCGCTCTGCTGATTGGACAATAACACCGTTTATTCAGACTAAGACTAGGCAAGGTGTTCGAAACGAAATCCGAAAAGTATTCTCCGAACGTCATAATCTACTTTTTGGAGTTCTGTACTCTGATGAGAAAGAGCGGGGTGATGACCTTTTTGGGACTGATGTTTCTGAGCTTTTTGACCCGTCGATTGACGAAAACAGAATAGCAGCTTGGCTCGACCATACTGCGAATTTTGAAATTGGTAGCGCTAATTTTCAATACATTGCTGATGGTGGGTTTGTCAGTGATGACCTTACTCTGAGGGAGCTAGACCTTCCCGAGATAGGTGAATCCAGTAATCGTTTTGTTACCTCACAAGTTCTTTTACGGGCGCCTTTTTGGGACACTTATTCCGCTGAGTTATCAGCTGAGTATAACCAAGCTTTGGTTGTAGATGATGATACCGTGTTTCATCGTTTGCCTGAGTTTTCCATCAATGGCTTCGATGTTTTTCGACCTTTTGGGGAGAACCCCTTTGGTTTTAAGTCAGTGCTTCGTTCGCAGTTTGCTGCGACTCGGTTCGACCGAGGAAGAGATTATGATGGTTCAAGAATAGAGATTTTTGAAGAGATCAGCTTTCCTTTTTATTTTAAGAGCTACTTTGATGCCTCCGTGAACTTTGATGTGAGGGCTTCAAGCTATAGTTTGGATAGTGCTCCGGAGTTGGTGGTTGCGGCTGATGGTGAAGAGCTTACCGAGGAAGAAGTTCTGGACAATGAGGATCGTCTTGGAATCGCAGACAGTTCCAGTCGTCTCGTCCCGGGAATTGGTGGTTCTCTTTCTACTGTTGTCGAGAAAGTTTTTGATGTCTCAGAAGATAGTGCTTTAAGAAAAATTGTGGAACTCGGCTCTATTGGTCGAGAAGAAAAATTAGCTCGCTTGCAGCATAGTGTGCAGCCAATTTTAAGCTATCGATATGTTCCTTTTGTAGACCAAGCTGAGAATCCTATTTTTGATTCTTTAGATCGTCTTGAGAGACAGAACGTGGCTAGTTGGAAATTGGTACAGAGGTTTACAGCTCGCTATGAACCTCGAGATGAATATCTATTTGGGTATGAGTCAATTGCTCCTGAATTAGAAGATTTAGAAAGTTTGAGATCTGAGGGGCCAGTTGACCCAGGTTTAACATTTGGGACTCAGTTTTCTGCTGACAATAATTTTCAACGCATTCGAAGAGGTTCTAAAGTTGAGCTAGCCTATCTGAGCCTGGGGCAGAGTTACGATATTGATGAAGAGTTGAATAACCGTTCTCCTGATGAAGAGCCTTTTTCAGATCTGAATATTGACTTAGTTCTTAACCCTAATGGGCATGTTAAACTCAGAGGTACGACTAATATTGATGTTTATGACGCCGATTTTAGTTCTTACTCTGTTCAGACTCAGTTAGTCGATCGTAGGGGCGATGAACTTAGAGCTCAGCTAAGGTTTATCGATGATTCGGTTAGGCAAATTGAAGCTGGCTTTCAGTTAGTTGCGACAGAAAATATTAAGTTCGGCTACTATGGAAGATATGACGATCTCAATAAAGAATTTCTTGAGAATAAGTTTGGTATGCGCTTATCCAGTAAATGCAACTGCTGGGTATTTGATATAGAAGTGTTAGACCGGGTGAATCCAAATAACACAACCTTGGCATTTACCTTTACGCTGATTGGAATAGGGGAGTTGGGTAGCGAATTCCTTTCTTTTGAAGATGACGAGCGACTATAGGGTTATCCTATCTTGCTTTAGTTTTCTAGGTTAGCAGGACGTTTGAGCTTGGTGAGACCGATGAAAATATTAGTTACTGGAGCAGCTGGCTTTCTGGGGAGTAACTTTGTCAAATGGCTGCTTAGTGATAAGTGCCAAGAGATCGATCCTCAGCTCGTAGTTGGCCTCGATTTGTTGCGTCCTAATGGAAATTATTTAAATCTTCAGAACCTGGTTGACGAGCAGCGTTTCGATTTTGTTCGAGGAGATATTCGAGATTCAAGACTAGTGGGTAGTCTTATTAGTCATCATAGGCCAGATGTTTTAGTTAATTTTGCGAACGCTGAATGTTCTGAGTCCGACCCTCTTGCTCATGTTAAGAATAATATCGAAGGCGTCCAAGTTTTAATCGATGCTGCTAGTTCAGTTTGCAAAAAATTTATTCAAGTATCCTCAATTTTAGAAGATGAAAGGGTTCCGGTTTGTAAAAGTAATCTAGAGAATCCCCCAAACCGCTATCTTGCTTCCAAGCTGGCTGCGGATTCTCTTGTTAGGGCTGCCGTTTTGGAAAGTGATCTTCCTGCTTTGATATTTGTACCAGGTAGTGCTCATGGTCCGGCTCAGTTTCCAGATTACCCCATACCTTCAATTATTACAGCTTTGCTTCGGGGGCAAAGATTTGAAAGCGGAAGTAAGACTAAACAGCTTATGTTTCACTGTGATCAGGTTTCTTCAGCTTTGAGTTGTTTACTGCTTGGTGGCGAAAACGGAGGTTCCTATACTTTATCCAATAAGCTAGCTAAGACGGTTTCCGAGTTTGAGCTAATATCTGAAATTGCCCGATTGTTAGGGCTAGAAAGTAAACACAAAGCCATTGAAGAGAAGCCCCTTGAAAATCGAACATGGTTGAACGAACTGAAGTTTAAGTGTGTTGGAGAGCTCGGCTGGAAGCCAAGTGAAGATCCAGGTAGATTGTTGGCAGAAACAGTTCAGTGGTATGTCGAGAACTCTGAATGGTTGGAAAGTTTGCAGTGCGGTGATTATCTAAACTCCTATCGAGACCGTCCTAATAAGAAAGAGAGCCAAGCTGGCTAGTTACTTTTTAATTATGAACATTTTGAAAGGTAAAAATATTTTAATAGTTGGCGCTCATGGAATGCTAGCCACCGATTGTGTTAAGCTTTTTTCTGCTGAAAATGCATCTTTGTATTTGGCTGACCTCAAAGACGAAGCCCCCGAATTATGGCCCTCCTTGCCCTATTTCCAAGTTGATCTTTCAGATTCGCGGAGTGTAGCTAAGCTGCTAGCTTCAGCTAATGTTGATTGGATTGTAAATTGCGCCGCTTTTACCGCTGTGGACTTAGCTGAGACGGAGCAAGAAACTGCTTTTGCTGTAAATGAAAACGGGGTGGAAAACTTGGCTTCTGAGGCAGCTGTTAAAGGAGTCAAAGTTTGTCATATTTCCACTGACTATGTGTTTGGTGGCAGTGCTTTGAAGAGGGTTCACAATACACCTTTTTCTGAAGATGATGATACTGCGCCTTGCGGAGTATACGGTAAGAGTAAATTTGCAGGAGAGCAGAAACTTAGAAGGCTGCTGCCTGAATCTCACTTGATTCTTAGGACTAGCTGGTTGTTTGGTCGTGGGGGACCGAACTTTGTAGCCACTATGATCAAGCTGGGTAAAGAACTGGAAGAAATAAAAGTTGTAAATGATCAAACCGGATCACCAACATGGACTGGTTGGTTAGCTGAGGTCATCCGAGACTTAGTTGCTCAAGGGGTAACAGGAACTTTTCATGCTTCTTCTGACGGCAATATAACATGGCATGATTTTGCGGCTGAAATTTTCTCCCGCACGGGCTCCAGTATAAAACTTTCTAGTCAGTCAACGGAGCAGATGGGAAGACCGGCTCCTCGTCCCGTATTTTCTACAATGGATACATCCAAACTTGAAAAAGTATTGGGTCGGGAGTGTCCTAGCTGGAAGTCTACACTTAAAGATTATTTAAAGGAGGTCGGGTACTAATGGCAAATGCTCTATTTAGAGGGAAGCTTGATCCGAATAGTGATCTAGTTGTTGTGGTTATGGCCGGTGGTAGTGGAACCAGATTCTGGCCCTTGAGTCGTCAAGCTAAACCTAAACAGTTTTTGGATATTGTTGATGGAGAGAAAAGTCTAATCCAACTTACCTGGGATAGAATCAAGGCTTTGCCTTTTAAAAGCAGTGTTTTGGTCGCAAGTGGTGAAAGTCATATGGACTTGGTTAGCGAGCATTTACCAGAGTCTGGCATAGTTGCTGAGCCCTGCGCTCGAAATACTGCCGCTTGTGTAGCCTATGCTGCTATGCGCATTGAGTCTGAGGTTGGGCCTAAGGCAATGCTTTGTCTTCCCGCAGATCATATTATTCAGAATCTAGAGCGTTTTGAAGAAGTGATAAGCTGTGCCCTTGATAAAGTTAACTCCTCTGATGTCCTGGCAACTATTGGTCTGAAACCTACTAAGCCAGAGACAGGCTATGGCTATATTAAATGTGGAGAAGAGGTCACTGGATCCAGTAAGTTGCCGGTCTTTAGTGTGGACAGCTTTGTGGAGAAACCTGATCACAAAACGGCTGAGAGTTATTTGAAATCTGGTGATTACTTTTGGAACAGCGGAATGTTTATTTGGCGCACAGATGTGTTGCTGAATAGTCTGAAACAGTATTTCCCTGACCTGCACCAAGGCCTTGAATCTATGTTTAAGGTGGATGGTGATGCTTTAGAGAAAAGTATACGGGAGAGTTTCCCCAAGCTTCCCTCTGAGTCAATTGACACTGGACTGATGGAAAAGGCCGAAAATGTCGTTATGGTTCCAGCTGAGGGGCTTGAGTGGAGTGATGTTGGGGCCTGGGATGCCTGGGCTGAAAGTGCCAGTGAAGAAATTCGTGATCAGGATGGCAATGTTTGTTCGGGAGATGTAAAGCTCATCGACTCAAAGACTTGTTCTGTTTATTCACAGTCTAGGTTGATTACTGGGGTAGGCCTGGAGAATCTTATAATCGTTGATACGGGAGATGCTTTGCTGGTGATGCCGTCTGATAGGGCTCAGGATGTTAAGAAGGTTATCTCTGAGCTTCAGAAGGAGGGCAGGACTAAACTTCTTTAGTTTTCAAAGTTATTTAATTTTCCGGTTTCTCTAGAGTGTTATGGTCTTAGCCTTACGATTGTAGTAGAAGTTGTAGGCGCAGCGGGAGTGAAAGGTTCCTGTAATTTGTGTGGATTTCTATCCTTTGAGTTTTTATTTGGTGTGCTGATTTCGGTCTTAATTATTTCTAACCTTTTGTCACAATATCTAAATTATTATGAGTAAAAAAACAGCGCTAGTTACTGGTGTAACAGGGCAGGATGGAAGTTATCTTGCAGAGCTTTTGCTTTCTAAAGGCTATCATGTGGTCGGGATGGTTCGCCGCTCCTCTGGAGAAAATTTCGAGAGAATTGAACATATCAAGGATAACATTGAGTTGAGGCAGGGTGATCTTTTGGATCAGCTCTCTCTGATTAACTTAATGAAAGATACCAAGCCGGTGGAGGTCTATAATCTGGCAGCTCAGAGTTTTGTCCCCACAAGTTGGGAACAACCTGTCCTTACCGGAGAGTTTACCGCTATGGGTGTAACACGGATGCTAGAAGCGGTTAGGCTGGTTGACCCATCGATCCGTTTTTATCAGGCTTCCAGCTCGGAAATGTTTGGTAAGGTTCTTGAAACTCCTCAAACTGAAAATACTCCTTTCTATCCTCGCTCTCCTTATGGTGTGGCCAAGGTTTATGGTCATTACATAACCGTCAACTATAGGGAAAGTTATGATATGTTTGCGGTGTCAGGGATTTTGTTCAACCACGAATCTCCGAGACGTGGGCTTGAGTTTGTGACAAGAAAAGTTACTGATGGAGTTGCCAGAATTAAAACTGGTAAAACTAAAGAACTCAGAATGGGGAATCTTGATGCTCAACGTGACTGGGGCTTTGCTGGAGACTACGTTAAAGCAATGTGGTTAATGCTTCAGCAGGATAAGCCTGAGGATTATGTGATTTCAACTGGAGTGACTAAGTCGGTAGAGGACCTTGTTGAAGTTGCATTTAGCCATGCTGGTTTGAACTGGCGTGATCATATTGTGACGGATCAGCGCTTTGTTCGGCCTGCCGAGGTTGACCTACTTATAGGTGATCCAGCTAAAGCGAAAAAGGAACTTGGTTGGGAGCCGGAAGTTGACTTCGAATCCCTAGTGAAAATGATGGTTGATGCGGATATTGAAAGACATAAGGCTGGGTAGTAAAAAATGCGAGCGTTAATTACGGGCGGAACAGGTTTTGCCGGAAGGCATTTAGCTCATCACTTGGTTAAATGTGGGGATGATGTTGCTGTAACTTCGAGGCCTTTGCCTGAAGGGCAAGTAGAAGGGGATGATACTGCAGCTGCTGGCGTTGACTTGCCTGGTTCGGTTCAATCCTTTCGACTTGATGTGATTGATAAGGGATCTGTGGAGCAACTAATTCAGCTGGTTCGCCCTGATGTAATTTATCATTTGGCAGCTGTGACTTTTGTGCCCGGTGCAGAGAAAGAACTGCAAAAAGTCTTCGATATTAATACTTTTGGAACTTTGAATCTTCTTGATTCAGTAGAAAAATTCAGTCCTGAAAGCCGAATTTTATTTGTTAGCTCTTCTGAGGTTTATGGTGAGCCCAGACCCGGGACACTTCCACTGAAAGAAAGCTCAGAGTTGAGGCCGATAAGTACCTATGGTGTTACAAAATCTACGGCAGACCTTTTGGCTGGTAAGTATGCCTTTCGTAATAACGTCAACGTAATTCGAGTTAGGCCTTTTCCGCATCTCGGGCCAGGCCAGAATAGTTGCTTTGCTATTTCTAGTTTCGCGCGCCAGCTTGCTGAGATCAAGCTCGGTAAAGCTGATCCTGTGATAAGCGTGGGCAACCTAGAAGCCAAGCGAGATTATAGTGATGTTTCAGACATTGTACGCGGTTACAGAGAAGCTATTCTCAATGGTAAGCGGGGAGATGTTTATAATCTGTGCTCTGGTCAGAGCGTAGAAATTGGCGAATTGTTACAACGTTTAATTGCAGTAGCCGAAGTTGAGGTCGAAGTTAAAGAAGACCCTACCAGAATGCGACCAGTGGATATTACTGATATGTACGGCAGCCACGAAAAAGCCACCAGGGACTTTGGTTGGAAGCCTAGGATTGAGCTAGATGGGACCTTGCACAGTCTATTTGCTTTCTGGGTTGAACAGTTAGGCAAGAAATAGGCGCTTAGGTTCGCCCTTTTCTTCGTTGCTCGTCAGCTTTTCAGCGCCTTGATAAGAACGAACCTAAGCGCTTATTTTACTCTAATAATTTTGCTGCGGAATACCGCTCGACCAGAACCTCCCAAAACAGTTCTTTAAATTGAGGTAGCCTTAACTAAACTTTGAAATATGAACCAATTTAGGTCATTATGCATTCGGAAGTTATGAATATCTACTTGGAGAGTTTCTGACCTTGAAATCTTCGACCAAAAGAAAATCAGAAGAATTTTTATTTCCTGAGAACTCACCTGAGTATAGTGAACAGGTATCTTTAGTAATTGAAAAACTAAAGGGTGCGGGGATATTTCCCTACGGTTCTGCTGAGATCAAAGATTTTGAAAAGCGGCTAGAGCTTGCATTGCTTCGATCCTATCGCCAGGCATTGAGAGTTGATGCCAAAGAGTTTGAGTTTGGAAAGCTCTCCAAAGAAGGGCCGATTGCCGAAGAAACTGAAAAGCTTATGGCAAGTCATTATGATGAGCGGGCTGAGTTTTTCTGCAACTTCCTCGATCAATCCTTTATGGCTTATTCCATGGCTTACTATGGCTCTGAGCCAGACGTGATAGCTTCGAGCAAGGCCTCCCTCGAAGAAGCTCAGACTAATAAGTTTGAACTATTCTGTAAGAGAGCTCAGTTGAAGGGAAATGAGAAGGTATTTAACCTAGGCTGTGGTTTCGGTTCGCTAGAGAAGTTCTTGCTAGCTAAATACCCTGAGATGACTGTGACAGGAATTACTCCCAGTGCTGTTCAAGTTAAATATCTCAAAGAGCAGATGAACAACTCCGACAGTGTTCTTTCCTCTGGTCGTTTTAAATTGCTGGAAGGTAACTTTGCTTCTGTGTCTTCTGAAACCTTAGGAAAAGAGTACTACGATGCAGTTTTTTCTGTTGGGGTTTTGGAGCACATTAAAAATGTAAAGCTGACGCTTGAGCGCATGGAAAAAATGCTTAAGCCTGGTGGAGTTAGTTTTCATCACTTAATAGCCTCTTATCATGCTATCCCTCGTTTTTTAGATTCAAGCAAGACTAAAATCGATAAATACTTCCCGGGCGGAAGAGTTTGGCCAGTGGCTGAGTTAGAGTCTCACGATGAACACTTAGAACTTGAAAAAAGTTGGTACATTAATGGGCGAAATTACTGGAGAACTCTAGACGAGTGGCATAAAAGATTTTGGCAGAATATTGATAATATTGTTGGTCCTGAGTTTGGTGCGGACAGTGTTAAACATTGGAACGACTATTTTTGCCTTTGTAAGATTGTATTCTCACCGATGAACGGAGAGATGGTTGGTAACGCCCACTATTTGTTTAGAAAAAAGTAGGTGTTTAGGTGATTCTTCTCCTCACCCTTTGAACGCTTCGACAGGAGCCTCCTGAGCGATAATGCTCTTGGGCTACCAAGTTTTTTTAGTAGAAAACCTCAGGTTCTCCCTCGGGCCTGGTCTTCCAGCGCCTATGTAGCCAGAACCATGCTTCCGGACGTTTTAGAATTTGCTCCTCAAAGGCCCTATGCATATGGGCAGTGCATTTTGCTATTTTTTCGTCGGTAGACCCTTCCTCTTCGCTAGGATGGGGAATTTCTTTGAGAGTAACCTCAAAAGTACCAGGCCCAGTAGAAACTGGCGCTCCGAACATGACAGGTGAGCCAGTGCGAAGTGCGGTCAGAGCTATGGTTTTCGAAGTTGCTGCAGGAACTCCAAAGAAGTCGACAAAGACAGCATGGTTTCTTTTAACGTTTTGGTCGCATAGAATTACTACGTCTTCCTTGTTCTTAAGTCTTTTAGAAATTTCCTTAAAGCCACCGGCTCGGTCGAATATCTTATTACCAAAGCGTTCCCTACAACCTTGCCACCAAGCATCAAACCTAGGAAGATTAGAGCCTCTGGCTAGAATTGAAACTGGCCCATAGTTTAGTGCATGAACCTGTATGAAATATTCAAAAGAGTCGAAATGAATAGTGGTTATCAATGCACCTTTATCACTAAATTTTTTTCTAACTTCTTCGAACTTAACTTTTACCTCAGAGTAGTCACAGATTTGAGATGCTTTCTCCGGACTTAGGCTAGAGATTCTCGCAAAGCCCATGATATTTTCAGCTAGAACGTCTAAAGATTTCTTAAATATTTCTTCTCGCTCAGCCAAGGGCTTATCTGGAAAAACAATTTCTAAGTTTTTCAAAGCAACCGATTTGAAGCGAGGCCTTAGTAAAAAGATAATTGAGACATAGAGGCGAGCAACTTTAGCACTAAGGTTTTCTGGTAAGGTTGTCATTGGCCAAACTAAACTTTTGCCAATGAATAGTGCTAAATAGTCAGCGATTAAAACGAGCATAAATTTTATCTTTCAAATTAGACTATGAGTGAGTAGCTTTACTCTACAGTTTAGAAAAGGACTAGTAATAGCTCAATGTCTGCTGGAAGCTTGGCCATTTGGTTGCCGACTGATTGGCCCTCTCTTT
>CALIEE010000181.1 GCA_938022485.1 uncultured bacterium
TCATTGATCTAATAGCAATCATATCGTCAACCACCACAGGTCTCTTTTTAATAGCGCAAGTTGCAAGAATTGCTACCTGAGGTTGGTTGATTATTGGACAGCCAATAATATTTCCGAAAACACCTGGGTTGGTTACAGTAAAAGTACCACCTTGGGTTTCATCAGGTTTTAATTTTTTGTTTCTAGCTCTTTCTGCGAGGTCTTTTAGTTGTCGGGCTATGCCAGCTAAGCTTAGTTGATCGGCTCGTTTAATTACCGGCACAATCAAGCCCGTAGTGCCAAGCGCAACCGCTACACCTAGGTTAATATCTTTCTTTAAAATAATATTCGTTCCGTCCACAGAAGAGTTAATCTGCGGATATTGGATTATACCTTTTACGGCGGCGAGAAGAAAAAACGGGGTGAATGAAAGCTTAAAGCCTTCCCGAGCTACGAACGCTGCTTGATGTTTTTTTCGAGCGAGGGCAACGTTTGTTACGTCGACTTCAGCAACCGAGTAAACATGAGGACTTGTTTGTTTACTTTTTACCATGTGATCCGCAATCAGCTGTCTCATGCGATCCATTGGTTGAACCGTTATGCCATCCTCTCCGTAATTTCGCTCTGAAACAGGCTCTGGGATGTTGGTCTTGGCTTGCCTCGGCGCAGCAGCCATAGAGTTCGAAGAGCGAGTTTCTAAATATGAGAGGAAGTCTTTCTTGGTTACTCTCCCTCCAGAACCAGTGCCGGGGATGGCTGCTAGCTCAACAGGAGGAATGCTATGCTGCTCCGCCATGCTCCGAACCAAAGGAGAGTAGTATCTGTCTCCGCCAGTCGTACCATTGTTGTTGGCAATTGGCGCTGGAGTTGAAGAGGGCGCTGGAGTAGTAGCTTGAGGTGCAGCTTGGGGCTCTGGACTTTTAGCCGGTGCAGGAGCTGCGGGTTTAGCATCTTCAGCAGCGGCAGCATCAGTTTCAATAACGGCAATGACAGTTTTTACTGCAACCGTGTCACCTTCTTGAGCCTTGAACTCTACTATAGTTCCGGTCTCAGGAGCAGGTATTTCTGAGTCTACTTTGTCTGTAGAAATTTCAAGAATTGTCTCATCTTTTTTGACTTGATCACCTACGTTCTTCAACCACTTTAAAACCGTGGCTTCGGTAATCGACTCGCCCATTTGAGGCATCATCATTTCTACTTTCATCTTATATTCCGACTAAAACGATGTTAAATAATCAAATCAAAACTAGGAGGCCAAATTATTAGGGCCTCCGGAACGGGTAACTAGATAGCAGGATCTTTCAATGATGTCAGTAGGAGAGGAGGCGTGAGAGAGCTTCTATAACGCCCTCAGTCTGTGGAAGCACTACTTTTTCTAGGCAATTGGCATGAGGAACTGGAGATTCGGCTCCAGCTAGCCGGGCAACCGGGGCATCCAGGTATTCAAAGCCGTCACTGGCAATTTGAGCTGCAATCTCTGCCCCAAAGCCCATGAACTCGGTATCCTCGTGAGCAATCAAAATTCTACCAGTTTTTTTGACGCTGCTGAGGATAGTTTCAATATCCAATGGTCTGATCGTTCTAATGTCAATAACTTCAACAGAGAAACCGTCTTCTTCAAGTTCCTTAGCTGCAAGAATGGATTTTTGAACCAAAGCGCCCCAAGTTACGATGGTTGCATCTTCCCCAGTTCTAATCACTTTTGCTTTTCCAATCGGGATGAGATGTTCGCTGTCTCCTTCTGGCCCCTTGGCATAAGTTTGACGATACAGCCCTTTATGCTCAAGAAAAATTACTGGATTGTTGTCTCGAATTGCAGCTTTAAGAAGTCCTTTTCCATCTGTAGCATTAGATGGGTAAATAACTTTCAAACCAGGGTAGTGAGCAAATGTCGCCTCGATATTTTGAGAATGGTAAAGAGCCCCGTGGATATAACCACCAACTGCCACTCTGATCACCGCATTACAAGAGAAGTTTCCGTTCGAACGGTAGTGCATCATAGCCAATTCATTTCTGAGCTGCATCATCCCAGTCCAAATATAGTCCCCGAATTGAATTTCTACTACGGGTTTCATTCCGACTGTGGCCATTCCAATGGCGGTGCCACAAATCGAAGCCTCGGCTAAGGGTGCATTGAAAACTCTCTTTTCTCCGTATTTATCTGTTAAGCCACTAGTCACAGAAAAAACACCGCCTTTCCCGTAGGCAACATCCTGACCATAGATAATCATATTCTGATCCCTGGACATTTCTTCATCCAGAGCATGGTTTAAAGAGTCTACTAGAAAAATACTTTCTCCAGTGGCTGGTTTCTCTTCGAATTCAGCAATCGGGTTTTCGCTGTAAACGAATTTCAATGCAGTGGAGGGGTCTGGGCTTGCTTGTGCTTCTGCCCACTCAGCATCTTCGTCCACTTCTAGTTTGATTCCTTTGCGCATATTTTCAAGCTCATCTTCGGAGCAAACATTCTGTTCCAAAAGGTGTGCTGCAAAATGGAGAATAGGATCTTTCTCTTTGTCTGACTCAATTTCTTCTAGACTTCTGTATTTTGCTTGATTGTCTGAAATGGAATGACTTTGTAGTCTAACAACATCCGCTACAACTACTGCCGGGCCTGCACCGCTTCTCGCACGTTTAACTAGGTCCGAGAACGTGTTGTAGGATTCAAAGTAATCCAGTCCATTTATTTTTCTAACTTCCAGGCTTTCATACCCACTGGAAATATCAGCAACAGACTCGCCTGCTATTTGCTGCGAAATATGGACACTGATGGCAAACTGGTTATCTTGAACTAGAAATATTACTGGTAGTTTTTTTCTGGCTGCCCAGTTCAAAGCCTCGTGGTAGGCACCTTGAGCAGTAGTTCCTTCTCCAGAGGAAACGTAAACTACGCCGCCTGTTTTAAAAAACATTTGAGCTCTACCAGCTCCAACGGCCTGTAGGTATTGTGTACCTGTGGGGGAGCTTTGAGAGACTATATTAAGACCTTGATGCCCGTAGTGATTAGGCATTTGTCGACCCCCAGAACTAGGGTCATCTGCCTTGTTTAAAATATTTAAAAATAATTCTCTGTTTGTTACACCCCATGCCGAACAAAAGGCCATGTCTCGGTAATAGGGATAAGCCCAGTCCTCCCCAGGTTTCATGGCATTTGCTGCGGCTACCTGAACAGCTTCATGGCCGGCACAACCAATTTGAAAATGTGCTTTGTTCTGTTTGTAAAGAGTAATTGCTTTTTCATCGACAAGTCTGGCCCTTAACATAGACTGCCAAGCCTTAATCAGGCTTTGATCATCTAGGCCTTCAGGACGTTTGTTGCTGAGACTTTCGAGCAAAATACTCTCCTATAAATATAAGTTATGTTGGGTCCAACCCTGGGGACTTCAATATCCCTAAAAGTAACTATTTGGCAGGGCTCTACGCCCTGCTATTAGGATGATAGCTGAAGAAAAAGCGTTGCTAAAACCCAGCAAGCTGTTTCGTGTCTTAGTCCAAGAAAAGCCCTAGAATAAGCACAAAGCTTAAAAGTCCATTCCTAAATATGGATTGGCCGTCCCAGAGCTGCCCCCATTGCTTCCATGACAGCCTCTGAAAGAGTCGGGTGAGCATGAATTGTTTCTAAAACACTGCTTGCCGTTGCTTCATGGGTTTTTGCCAAAGTAGCCTCTGCAATCAGCTCAGTAGCTTCAGCGTGGATAATATGGACGCCGAGTATTTCTTCGATGTCAGTATCAACTATTACTTTGACCATTCCCTCAGTCTCGGCAATGGCAACGGCCTTTCCGCTAGCGGTAAACGGGAAGTTGCCAGTTCTGACATTACGTCCAGCTTCTTTAGCTGCTTTCTCTGTCATACCAACTGATGCAACTTGCGGTTGGCAATAGGTGCAACCAGGAATACTGGAGTAGTCTAAAGGATGGGGAGAGTGTCCAGCAGCATGCTCTGCGGCAATGATTCCCTCATGGCTAGCCACGTGGGCTAATAGAGGAGGTCCGGTGATATCTCCAATAGCGTAAATATTATCGATTCCTGTCCGATAGAATTCATCAACCTCGATGAAGGATTTTTCAGGTTCGATACCAACTTTCTCAAGCCCCAGGCTTTCGATATTTCCTTGTACACCTATAGCGACCAGCACTTTATCGCCTTCCCATTCCTCTACTTTGTCACCAGTTTTAATTGTTGCTTTCACCCCAGAACCGGAAGTATCTAGCTTTTCCACCAAGGAGCCAGTTTTGACGTTTATCCCGGCTTTTGTGAGGCTTTTACCTAAAGCCTTGGAAATGTCTTCGTCTTCGATAGGGAGTAGACCATCCATCAATTCTACGATTGTTACGTCTGTTTCAAAGGAGTTGAAGAAATAGGCAAATTCAACACCTATGGCGCCGGCTCCAACTACTAACATTCTCTCCGGCTTATCTTTCATCTCCAGAGCTTTTCGGTAGGTGATTACTTTCTTCTCATCTACCGGTAGAGAAGGAAGGGTCCTAGCTCTAGCACCAGTAGCTATGATCGCCTTACCGAATTGATGTATAGAACTTTTTCCAGAAGAGTCTTTAACCTCAATTTCAGTTTTAGATTTGAGAGAGGCTTCCCCCATAATTAGATCGATTTTATTTTTTTTTAGGAGGAAGGAAACTCCCTTGGTCATTTGATCTACGACGCCTCGTGAGCGGTCTATAACATCAGAAAAATTGTAACCAATTCCTTCAGCTCTTAGGCCGAAGCTTTTAGCGTGTTTGAAAGTGTTAAACACTTCTGCACTTTTAAGTAGTGCCTTCGTTGGAATACATCCCCAGTTGAGACAAACGCCTCCAGGATTTTCTTTTTCAATGACCGCAGTTTTAAGTCCGAGTTGAGCTGCTCGAATTGCTGCTACGTAGCCTCCAGGTCCTGCTCCAATTACAATACAGTCGTAAGCCATGAAAAATCCTCGTTGGTGTAAAGTTCCTTAAATCTGAGATGTTCTTTTAGGATAAATATCCTAGTTAAACAAGGTGAACCAGTCAGTTGAACAATAGATTGGGTGGTTTTTACATAAACTTTGTATTAATTAGATAGCGAATTAATGTTTCCTCTCTTTCTTGATAGGTATGAGTCTTAACTATATTTTAATATCAGCGGCTGTTTTTCTTTTGATACTTACACTTTGGATTTTGCTTCGCAGGAAAAAGAAGTTCAAAAACACCTCTCGTTTGGAATTGGATCCAGTAGGTCTATGGCGCTATCACTCAGATAGTGAGTTTGAGAAAAAACTTAGCTATGGCCTAGCGCGTGAGAATGAGAAGCCTGGCTCTAAAAATCCAAAACCTAGCAAAGAAAGCAAAGAAAAAAAGCCAGTAACTGTTTTAGAGTTTAATGGTGATATTCGAGCCAAGCAACATAGAGGATTTGCCTCTCTCGTCGATGAGGTTTGCGTTAACAAAGATAAGGTTTCAGAAGTTGTGGTGGTGATTACATCGCCTGGTGGAATGGTTGCTCAGTATGGTCATGTATATAGTCAGATGGAAAGACTGCGAGAAGCGGTCAGTAAGTTGACGGTTTGCATTGATGTAGTCGCAGCTTCCGGAGGCTATCTAATGAGCCTTCCAGCGAATAAGATTATTGCGGCTCCGTTTTCTATGGTTGGTTCTGTTGGTGTGGTGGCTTTTGTTCCGAATGCTAGGAAACTTTTAAACAAATTCGATATTGAACCCAGAACTTTTACTGCCGGAAATCTAAAGCGAACAGTAGGTTTATTTGATGAGGCCAGTAAAGAAGAGATTGAGCACTTCCAAGGGCAGTTGGAGACGATACATAATCAATTTTTAGCTGCAGTTAGAAAGTATAGACCCCAGGTAAGGTTTCAAGAGATTGAAACAGGAGCTCATTGGAGTGCGGAGGATTCAGTGAACAAGGAGCTAGGTCTCGTCGATGAAATAGGCTGTTCCGAGGATTATTTGATGACCTTAAATGAAAAAGAAGACTTGATTTTAATCAAGAAAAAGAAAGGTTCTTTTTTAGAAAATGGTATTCTGGGTTTGGCTGGGGCAATGGTAGACCGGGCATTTGACAATGTTCGAGGTGCAGGGGTCTTTCATTGATCTTTATTCCCTTTGAGCATCATGTTTTTGGTGGCCTCGCCGGAGAGAGATTTCTAAGCTTAGTTCAGCATCTGGACTAGGGTGTTAGCTAGAACCGTCTCGTCAGGCAATGGAGAGCCTTTGAGCTTAGTGTCCATCTCAGTCAATAGTTTTAACTGAGACTTTAGTTTTTTCTCTGATAGTTTATTTGCTGCTGGTCTTAGCCTTTTAGCAAACCAGGGGTTTGCTAAGTCCTTGCCCAGGTCGGAATTACTTGAAGCGCTCTTTAAAGCCAACATAATTCTAAATGACCGACCCAGGAAGCTGCTGATTTGCAATGGGTGCATTCCTTGAGCGACCAACTCTTCACATTTTTTAATGGTTGCGAGAGAGTTGCGAGCTGAGATGGTATCTAGCAGTTCAAAGCTCTGTAGTTCAGGTGATTTGAAAACAATTTCTGAGGCGATGTCTCTTGTGATCAGTCCATCATCTTCAGTGAGCAGAGCTAGTTTGGAAATCACCTGAGAGAGAGAAAATAAATCAGATCCGTAAGAATCAATTAATTGACGATTTACTGCAGTTTCAACACCAGCCTTAGCCCCGCACTGCCGAGCTTCTTTTTGAATCCAGCGAGCAAGCTTTTTCTCGTCTAGATTTTCTACTTGAACTACGGTTCCCACTTTAGAAAGATGATTGAGTAGTGGAGTTTGGGTATTAATTTTTTTGCCTTCAAGGATTACCAAAGAATCCGAATGCGGTTTAGACAGAGAGTCTATCAGGGGTTGTGCAACAGCACTTTTAATTTTATCCGCTTCATTAATAACAATAACTTTCTCAGTGCTGAATAGATCGAGATTGCCAAAGCTCATTGCCAACTCTTTGGCTTTTTTGGGACTTGTAAGGTCACCGGCAAAATAGCTATTGAATTGTGCTTTTAGAGAGCCATCTTCCTTAGCAAAACAGATTTTTTTTACCCAGTCGATCAGGCGACGGGTTCTTAATGTCTCTTCTCCCACCACTATCAATGGCGAGTTAATGCCGAGCTTCTTCAAAGCAGTGACTGGTGATTCAATTTCTTCGTCTTGCTCTACGAATAAAGGCTTGAGGAGAGAGGTGAACTTCTCAGTACTTAGGCCTATTGGAGCTTTGGTTGGTTTTTTAGGCATAGGGTTCCAAATTAGCAGGCTGGGGAAGGGGAGTAAATTTACAGGTTCCTTGGGGCGTCCGAGGTTTAGGGCCATACAAAGGATATGACAGGTCAGCAGCTTGATATCCGACCAAACTAGTGATAAAAGTGGCGATTGATAAACTTATCTCGCTCTCTATCTCAGTTAGATCTCGTCAATTTTTGAGTAGTATTAATGGTTTAGACTCCACACTTGGGTCTGACCGCTGCTTTACCTAACTCGTCCTTTTTTCGTTTTTTTAGGAGGTTGTGATGGAAGCAACTCTAGTATTAACGCTGTCGAATTTGGCTTCGAACTCAAGTGGATATTCTCTTGTACAGATGCCTTGCGAGACTAATTTTAGTCGAACTGAACTCTGGCTCGAAGAAAGTTCTCAAGAGAAAGGTCTCGAAAAATTTGCGGACCTTGTCAGGCCTGATTCCACACACAGGAAATGGCTCGAGAATGAGGAGCAAGATTTCATTGCTTATAACAAGAGACTTTCTGAGCGGTTTGAAGGTCTATCAGATTTTGATTCTCGAAATAATCAAATCTTCTTTCGCCTCATTACCAAACGCTATCAAGATAAGTCACAAAGAGAGTTGTACGGTTCTGGAGAAATTCTAGTGGATGCCAAAGAAAGATTCGGTAACTTAGAGTCAAGTTTTCTTGTGCTCACAACATGATCCTACCATTGATCATTGAGAGGTTTAGGAAGGGACTCTGATACAATCTGTATTGGGTCCCGTGGGTATTTGTAAAAGTAGCGATCAGGCTTTGGTTATTGATACGCATTGAGCGGCGAAAATCCGCGAGGTGTGTGCCCAGGGGCGGATTTGAACCACCGACACGCGGATTTTCAGTCCGCTGCTCTACCAACTGAGCTACCTGGGCAAAAGATTACATCAAACCAACTTACGAACCTTTCTAACTTACCTACTTCAGCAGCGATCTGAAAATCAAGATTTTCAGTCCGCAATGAGGTCAAAACGCTGCAAGTTTTCGCGTTTTGGAAACTTAGCTCAACGTCTGGCAATTTCGACGACCGCTTTGCGGTCTTTCGAGCCAGACGTCCAACTGAGCTACCTGGGCATGAGGTTGAGGCTATTCCATTTTTTCCATATTGGGAAAGGAATGGCTAAACATCAGCGCCCTTGTTTAGATCGTTTGGATTCTTCTGGCAATATTTTAGGGTGTTGAGGATAGCCAAATAGTTATTCACAGCCACATTTAGGCTGTAAATGACTCGAGTTTAGAAGTGGAGCTTTTTTTCTTGGGGTCTAGTGCCTTAGTCGGCTTTTAGCACAGACCAAGAAATCTTATCGTGAAGAGCTAATTTTTTCTTACCAAGAACTGGTAGCATGGACAGGCCACCAGTCAGTACGCAAGCTAACTGACTAAGAGCTCTAAGGAATGCTCCCTGTGCGCCAACTGACTCACCTTTAAGACCACTGACCCTCAGACCGAATATTTTTTGGCCTATGGTTCTATCATCAAAGGTAATTTTAAAAATGTTGTAAATTAGCCAGAAGCCACAAGCCACTATTCCTGCATTACCAAATAGTGTTGCTAGCTCAGAAAATTCAGCGTTCCCAGCCATTACGTCACCTAGTAAACCTGGGCGAGCGAAAATAAGTACTGTCAAACCAGATGCCACTCCAAGAGTAATAGCGCCGTCGATTAGAAATGCTCCTATTCTTTTGAATAGAGAAGCTCCGACCACTCCTTCCCATGGGCTGGATGTATCGATTTCGATTGATCGTTCATAAGCTTTTTGCTCGGCAATTTTGATTTCTTTAACTTGTTTTGAGAAAGCGTTTACCGCTTGCTTAACATCTTTGTTTACAACCTTCGCTTCGGTCGACTTATCAATTTTAGTCGCATATATTGATGCTTCCTCTGCTCCAGCTAACTCTTCTCTGACTACATGGAAAAGGAGATTTGTAGTGGCATTATTTTCAAATCCGGCTATGTCCGCCATCGAAAGTTCCATGGCTGATTCGATATCTGCTTGATGAACAGCTGAAGCTGCAGCCAACCAAAGCGCTGGTTTTATATCGAAAGGGGAATTACCAGATGGTTTTTGAGAGATATTTTCTTGAAGATCTGAACCAGGCTCTGAAGTATTTCCAACTTCGACTTCTAGCCCTGATAGTCCAATATCCTCGTAGTCTAAGTCTTGATTAGATGTTTTACCAGTTAGATCTATCTCGGAGTATGAACCTTCGGATAGACCTAGCTGCTCATTTTCACTGATATCTTGATCGAGGTCATCAGTAGCTAGATCTTCTTCGTCTAGATTACCTTCAGCGATCATTTCAGGGATTTGAAACTCTTCTTCGTCTAGCTCACTGGCTGTTTCTAGAGCGTCATTTTCTTCTTCATTTAGTTGCTCTTCGGAAGCTTCAAGGGTTTCAGATTGTTCTTCTTCGGACTGCTCCTCTTTAGAATCTGAGAGTTCTTCACTTTCTTCTGCACCTGCTAGAAGCTTTTCTAGTTCACTCTCTGCATCATAGTCTTCGCTAATTTCTTGAATTTCACTATGTTCTTCAGAAGCAACCTCTTCCTCTGACAAATTGCCGTCAGCAATCATTTCCGGGATTTGAAACTCTTCTTCGTCTAGGTCACTGGCTGTTTCTAGAGCGTCAATTTTCTCTTCGATTTTTTGCTCTTCGGAAGCTTCAAGGGTTTCAGATTGTTCTTCTTCGGACTGCTCTTCTGTAGGATCTGAGAGATCTTCACTTTCCTCTTCGGCACTTGCAATTAGTTGTTCTAGTTCGTTCTCAGCATCAGCTTCAGGGGTAAATTCTTCCTCGGATTCAAAGTTCAAGGAGTCATTTGAGATCGCCTCCGACCCAAGCTGCTCAAGAATTTCATGGCTATGCTCTAGGGAACTTAGAAGGGATTCTACCTCATTATCTGCTCCACTCAAATCATCAGAGCTGTATTCACTTGGAGATAGTTCAGACCCTTCCTTGCCCGATTCAGGCTCTTCTGAGTTTTGATCTATTTTTTCTTGAAGGGCAACTAGTGTTGAGTCTGCCTCTAAATTTTCAGATTGCTTGTCTTCTTCGCTATAGCCTAGTCGAATAACACAATGACTTGAAGTATCTGCAATACCCTTATCAGATTCAAACCCAGAGTTGAGCATCTCAAGAATACTATCTTGAGCCGAGATTGGTTCAGAGTCCGATGTTAAACTTGAAATTTCAGTAGGAGAATTTGACAATTGCTCTTCGAGGCAATCGTTTTCGAGATATTCAGTTGAATTTTTAGAATCAACTAGAAGAAAGTTAACTGCTTCTCCTTCATCAGGAGTAGATTGAGCTATCTGAGTATAATTTTCGGAGTTTTTTTTTCCGACAAATTATTTTCTTCCTCAGTAGAGCTATCGTCTATCTCTGGCTGTTCCTGTTGCTCTTCTAACAAGTCAGCTAATTGAGCTTCGTCGATTGCCAAGTCTAGGTTGGGTATAGCTTCCTGAACATTAATAACTTCTTCTTCCGCTTGAGAGAAGTCCCATGTTTCAGCTTGCTCAATTTCTTGAGGAATTTCTTCTAAAGGTTGTTCTTGAATATCCCAATTTTGCGGATGATCTTCTTCCGCTGCTTCTTGGATTAGCTCTTCAAGGCTAGTGCTTGTTAAAAGACTCCCAGGTGCTCCAGTAGTTTCATCAGATTCCCGAGTATCAGGCTCTAAAACATCAGAGGTCAGGTGCTCTAACTCAGATTCTGCTAGAAATCCTTCGTTACTGGTCTTAACTTCTGATTCCTCGGCAATAATTTCTCCAGCAAAACCATCGTGTGAAGGGCTTTGAACTTCGGCTTCCAGGAATACTTCAGAGGCCATTTCAAAAGAACTATTTTTTTCACTATCAGTTTGTTCTACTGCATTACCATCGAAACCTTCTTGACTTTCGGATGACACTTCGGGCTGTGCTGTAATTTCTTCCTGCTTCTCTTCTTCTAGACCTTGCAAGGTATTCAAGTCGAACAAATGATCGAAGGTCTTCATCAACTCAGGGCTGGCAGGTGCCTGAGCTTGAAGTGTTGAGCTGTTGTCAAAAATCCCTTCGTCGTGGATCTCTGAGATAGAGGCGCTATCCGTAGTGTTTAAAGCTGAATCTGTCTCGGAGCCAAAAGAAGCTTCTGCTTGTTCAAAACTATTAGTAGTTGCCTCTTCTTCACCGAGAAGGGGAGCTTGCTCTAAGATTTTATCAATATCATTCTTTAAAAATCCCGCAGACTCGCTAAGACCATCCACTGAATCTTTCAGAGGTTCAGGTATTTCACTGACAGTGTCATGCTCTGTCTCGGAAGGTTCTGGGTCTCCTATATCCAGAGGAGCGATGTCATCTAGAAGGCTGCTTAGATCCTCTTCTAATCCACTTGCAGCTTGAGTATTTACTACTTCTTCCGGAGCATGCATTGCTTGTTCCAGAGCGTTTAGAGTATCAAGTTCACTTGAGAGCTCTTCGATATTAGTAATTGGTTCTTGAGAAATATCTTCTTTCCCGATTTTGCCTGAAAGCTGCTCAAGGTCTTTCAACTCTTGATCTATGTTGACCTGTTGGCAATCTATGTCATCAACGCTAGCTACGCTTATTACATTCATACCGTCAGCAATTAGACCTTCCAGCTCTCCGTCAAGTTCTTGTTGAAGATTAGCTAGGGGATCGGGAGCTGCTGTGGCACTCTCGTTATTCACAAGACTATCCACTAATGGATCTCCTGCGGCTTGGACAAAGGTGTTACCCATAGACATTAGCTCAGCTAATTCATCTTCAAGAGTTTGTCCAAGTGACAGAAGTGGATCGTCTTCGAGTATATCCTGAGGTGATACACCATATGCTTCAGCAAGTAGGGTTGAAAGTTGATGGATGAGTCGGTCTTTGGCTTCTAACTCAATCGCGATATCTTGATCGACTTGTTTTGCTTGAACTGTGGAAATAGTAGCTTCAATTTCCTTTTCAGAACTAGAGCTTAGTATTTCCATGTCGAAATGAGCACCATCATCTTTTTCAGTTAGACTTTGGCGCTGCGGTGCGGAACCAATTTGCTCAAATGCTGAGACAAGACCACTCAGAAGATTTTCTCCTTTGGGTATTGATGCCTCCTCTTTTTTGGTCAGAACCGTTTGGCTTACCTCTACAGGTGCCTCTTCTTCTACTAAGTCTTCTTCATCCTCATACTCGCCTTCTACTTCAAATTCGATGCTTACTTCCATGTCATCGCCAAGTAGGAAGGAGTTACCAAGATCTGCTTGGGAGTATTGTTCAGTTTTTTCTACAGCTACTGACTCAATGTCTAAACTCTCATCACCTAGCATTTGGTCAAGCTGATCTTCCCAATTTTCTGCACCATCTCCAAACTCCATTACTGCGGGTGCGACAAATGGGCTGGCAGTAAGTTCTTCGCTATCTGTTTCGTTTAGCCCAAGAATAATATCATCTGATATATGTTCTTCAATCGAACTTTCCGGATTAGCAGCTTCAATTAGATTGCTTTGCCCCTCTTCTAACTGAGGATGAGGTTTTTGTTCAGTTTGTTGCGAGACAAACTCTTCTGGTCGAACTTCCGAGGAAGAAGGCTTTTGTGTGTTTGGAAGAAGTTCAGCTTGTGTACTCTCGAAAGAATCATTTAGAGCTTCAGCAGCAAGTCTTTCGAAATCCGAATCAGAAGATTCTAGAACTGGAGGGACAGTCTGTTCAGCCTGGATGTTACTTTTCTGTCTTATTGTTTCTACTATTTCGGCAGTTTTATTAGGCTCTAGACTTAGGTCAATATTAAAATCCTCGGCTAGGGCAAAATTAGATTCACCAGCTAGTTCTAATGGTTTCCAGTCTGAATTTTCTTTTTTATTTAGCTCCGCTTGTTTACTAATTTTTTCGTCCAAAGAGTCTCTAACTTTGAATGACTCAGGGGAGTCAGTTTTACTAGCAACAGTCTCTTCGTTATTTTCATTGGGTTCGGATGCTATCGTTGGCAAACTAAGGTAGCTGTCAGCAGTTAATTCAGACTCAAGCTGTTTAATTTTGTCTTCGGTGTCACCTAGTAAGTTTAGATTTTCCAAAGCATTTGGATCATTGGTCTCGTGAACTGGCTCTTGCGAGGTACTAGCTGAGTTCTCTACCTGACTAATGATCCCAGATATACTGGTCTCTTGAATTTCCTCAATCGTTGGTTCAGAGGGCTCAGGAGTTGGATTTTCACTTTGTTCTGCAGCTAGTATGAATAATTCAAAATCATCTATCTCTTTATCTAAGACTGAACCAGCGTCATCTTCTTCCGCTCGGTTAACAAAATTTTGAAGATCCTCGTTATTAGAGCTTAGAGTTTCGCTGATAGCGTCCATCGGGTCTGATGCTGTCCCTTCCGCTGGCGAAGATTCGAGTCCTAGTTCTGAAGAGGTCTGGGATTCGTCACTAGGGATCCTGGCTTCAGTTTGTCCTGCCTGGCTAGTTGAAGATTCATTAAGAAGTTCATTACTTGCTGATGATTTTCCTAAAATACTTTTCAAGAAACCACCTTTGTTGGAGTCTTGGTTGGAAGAGCTAGGTGATGAAACTTTTTTACCATTCTTGATCAGTGAGAGCGACTGACGACTGGACTTTAGGTTTAGTCCACATTTCGGACAGGCGACCTTTTTGTCTGAAACAACGAATTTACACTTGGGACATTTCATTTAGTCCAATTCCAAAAATATAACCTTCCGAACAACCGCTTTTCCTAACTGCGCAGGCCCATTAAAATTACGCCCGAGGCTAAAGTAAAAGCGGTTTCCACCCTTAATACACCGGCTCCGAGGGTTGCTGATTTAAAATGTCTGGACTGAGCAAAAGATTCTTCTGATTCAGACATTCCGCCCTCGGGACCAACTACTAAATAGTTTTCGGCACCTTGGGAATTATTCTCAACATGATTTTTTCGAAGCCTATCTTGGCAAGGTAAGCGCCTGTTATCGTTGATAAAAGTGCTCTTGCTGAGAGGATCTCCAGAGACGATTTGGAGAAGGTTTGGCATATTTTTTGTTTTTCTGGTGCTCAGAAAGATTTTGGACCCTTTATCGGAGAGGTGAGAATCCAGAGCGGATTCTAAACTTTCGCATATATAAATTAGGGGAAATATGACTTGTTTAGACTGTTTAAATGCTGATCTCGCAATTGATTCCAGGCGATCTGATTTCTTTTCTATTGATTTTACAAAATTACCCTGAGAGCTACTACCTCTGAAAAAGATCAGCTTGCTTACTCCAAGCTCAACGGCTTTACTCACCAACTTTTCAGCTACTGCTGGTTCAGGAACTCCAACAAATACCACAAGTCTTGGACCAATTATTTTAGCTGGTATAATACTCTTTAGCTTTAGACTGACAGAGTTGTTTCCTATGGACTCCACTGTTCCACGAGCCAAGCTTTTGCAACAGATGTTGTAGACTTCGAGTTGGTCACCAATCTTAACACGTAGAGATTTTTTTAGATGTTTTGCCTCTTCCTCGAGGACTTCAACTTCAGCACCACGGCTGAAGTGTTCCTCGGCAACCTCGACAATTGTTCTGATCTGGGAACTCACTTGAGGAAGCTTACCCAGGCACTTTACTTGCGGTTGACCCCAAGCTCTAGCAGACGTTCTTCGGCCATGGCGATTCTATCAATTCCCTGAAAGCGTTCTTCTCCAATTAGAATAGTTGGGGTGTCAAATACCCCAAGCTTGCGGCCACGTTTAAAAATACCTTTAACTCTCTCACGAGTATCAGTACTGCTAATTCGGCCGGCAAATTCGTTAGGGTCAATATCTAGGTCGTCACAAAGTTCAACAAAGAAGTCCTGCTGATTTGCATCTTCACCTTCACCCCACCAGCGGTGGAACATTTTAATATTGTATTCAAGGCTAAGGTCTAAGTCTCCAGCGACTACTGCTCCGCGAGTGCTTTTTTCGGGATCAAAGTCCTCTTCAGGCCATGATCCTTTCATAACCAAGGGTAATTCCATTGCCTTAGCTAGTCTCACAACATCTTCTCGAATGTAGCTCGCACGTTCTGGAGAAATTTGTTGTCCAGAGGTTTGTCCTGAAGCTTTACCTGAAAAGGGTTGCCACAAAACTTTAATATCAAACTTGCTTTCAATTTGTGCCAAGCGGTCAATCGCCAAATAGGAATAAGGGCATTGAAATGAATAGAAAATCTCGACAGTTTGAATCATCTTCTTTGGTCCTGATTTAGAGCCTTAAATCAATTGAATAGGCTCAGGTCATTAAAATGTTTGTTTCGCTGTAAATTCTGGGTCGAAAGCACGGCCCTGACCCTGGTCCATTAAACCATCGGTCCTTTAGCGGTCCGTTAGAGTAATTTTTCAGAGGTTTGGGTCTGATTCCCGACCAAGAGGAATCTAGCCTATTATGACTCGAACTTCAATCTAATAAAAGCACTAAAATTACCAGAAATGCAGAGGTGTATTGAAAAGACGAAGTTTAAATTGGGCGGGGTATAACCCAGCCTAATTTAAATGAGGCAGGGTTTTTATAGACCGTAAGCTAAACAAAAAAATATTCGACTAAGAAGGGGTAGGTTTGAGCTTAAAATAGGTCTTCGAGTGATTCAACATAACTCCTAACAGCCACCATTGCCTGACCTGGATTCCCCGAAGTATCCTGTAATAAATAGAGGAGTTGCTCTCCTCCTTTAAGCATTCTCAATAGAACGTACTCGTTAGTTCCCGTGATAAGTATCTCCTGAATAGGACTTAGGCCGCCGTCTTCAGCTTTACCAAGGGCAACCAAAGCATCTTGAGCTGATTTACCAACGTCTCTGTAAAAAGCGCTCGCAGTATCTAAGTCGAGTTCTTCACCTGGGACATCAAAAGCAATCGGAGTGCCGGTTTCAATGTCTACCAGAGTGGCAGCTATATATCCTCCAATAGAGGATTTTAATTTCTCAAAAAAATCGTCGACACTTTCGATACTGGCTTCTTCTACTGCTGGGACTGGAGCTTTTGGAGAAGTTTCAGGTTGAGAAGCTCTTTCTGGGAAAAGTTCCCTGAGAGGAAATACAATCTGAGGCTCTTCGGAGTCTTCTTCACCATTTTTTAAAACCTGTACGGTGCACTTACCCCATGAAGACATGTGTTTTAGAGCAGCTTCTGTATGTCTCTTAATAATTTCCTTTCTTGAGTCCTGATTTTCAACGCCAATGTCTATTAGGATATCATCCAAATGCTTGCTTCCAGACTGGCGGGACTCTCTAATACTGGCCGTCAGTTCATCCTTTTGAACCTGAGCTTCGTTGATTAGTATATTCTGAAAATTTTCAACCTGACCCGTAGCGAACGCCCAGACTACATGACCCTGATGTAGGTACACCTTGCCGGTATTGGATTCATTCTTGAAGCGCAGCTCGCCAGAAGGAATCTGCCTGATTATGTTGTCCATAATGGAGAATACATCAGATTTTGCTCGAATAGTGTCTGTCATTTTACTTTCTAAATTCTAGCTTTCTAGCCATTTTGACTAAAATAATTGCCTCTAGATCCCTACGATTTAGGATGCGTTCGTTTTACCTTTGGTTTTATTATTGTCGGCAAGTTATAAGTTAAACTAAAGTGACTATCATTGCGGGCAAATACCCCTTTATTCGCAGGAAAAACGACGGTTTTTGCTTGCCCTAAAAAGTCCCTCTTAATATTTTTCGTGGAAAGCCCAAAAAGAGAGCCGAATTGAGTTTTAGAATAAATATCCTCCGTAATCTGCTATCGTTGCTGATGGCTTTGCTCTGCCCTGTTGTAGTTGTCGCTCAACCTAAGCAGCCCAGTCGGACTGAAAGTGACTACTTAAAAGTCCAAAGAATATCGGGTATCAATAATCCAAGTATTCCAGAGCCACAAAATCCTGAGGGGCCGCTTGTTATTGACAAAGAGCGCATCAGCGATTTTTACGATTTACTTCTAGCTCCGATTGCTACTTGGGTCGATAAGGGTTGGATAACCGTTCGAGCTAGTTCACGAACTGAGTTTGATTGGAGCTATGGTTCTCAGTGGGAGAGACTGAGTATTGCCAATAGCTCTAATCGGCTTGAAGGGGATGGCAGTTTGTATTCCGATGATCTAGCTGATTACCAAGGGGGCTTCCCCTTTGGAAGATCTGATAGCCTAGATGACGTTTCTGATCCTGAGGAGAGGGCCCGGAAAATACTATGGAATACAATTTCAACGGGGGCAGTCTCTGGAGACCTTTTGTATGGGGTAAACATATCTTGGTTGACTTATTCAGCTAGAAAAAGAAAAGCATCGGCCCTACTTTATAGACAAACAGGTATTCCCCTGAAGGCAGGTCCGCAGGAGGATCCTCTTTTAGCCAGAGAGCTTTTTTTATTTTTAACTCCGCCTGTAGTTTTTGGTTACAGTCAGGTTTTGACTCAGTATTTGAATTCAACTGATGACGAGATTTGGCATTATTCTCCCGTCGTGGGTAAGGGGAGAAAGATTTTTCCAGCAAATAGAGGTGATGGACTCATTGGTTCAGTGCTGACCCCAGACGATTTTTTTGTTTGGTCTGGAAAGGTGCAATCGGTGAAAGCTTCTGTTTTAGATAGTAAAAGATTATTGATACCCGTACCTACTCTTAAAACCCATGGGGCAGATAGAGAACGTGTTGCTATTTCGGCTTCGAATTTTGTTAAACCTCTTTCTCTAGGAAACTTAGTTTTTGAATCTCAAGCTAGAACTAAATTTGAGGAGGTCGAGACAGTTCGCGGTAACTTAATTGACGAGAGGGGTAATGAGGTTTTTGTAAAGTTAAACGGGGACACCAGGGTTCTTAAGACGGGGGCTTCTTGGATGCCTTCGAGCGTTCAATTTATTCCTCGAGATACTTGGATAATAGAGATTGAATCCCAGAATCCATATCGAGTTGGTGGTCGGGAGATACTGGTTGTGGACAAAGGATCGATGCTTCCGATTTATAAAATCGTATACGATCAAGCCGGGCAGTATTTGAGAACAGTTGTTGGTGTTTGGACACTTGGTCTAGGAACTGCGCAAAAAACTAAAAGATTTCCGTTCTTGGCTTCGGTTCTAGTTGTTGATGGGCGAAGTCGAGATGCAGCCCTGATTGAAACAACTTATGTTCAAACTTTTTACGGCAAACTGACAGAGGCTTCTCAACAGCTTAGATCTCTTCTGAATCCTAAACGCTTGGTCCAACTGATTACTCCTGAAGAAAAAGAAGAGAAAGGTAATTTGCCTGGCAAAGCCAAAGAACCTCTTTCTGCATCAGCGTCCACGGTGCCTGCTGCTAAGAAAAAAGTTAAGCCGAAGGTTACTAACCCTACTCTCAATAAAAAAGAGATCGAGGAGAGATCGCCCAAGAAGCCTAAGTTGCCCTTATCAGATTTAGATTTTTGATAGCTAATTCAGTGCTTACTAAAAAGCCGATCAAGTGTTATCGCAGCAGCAGCTCTCACTGAAAGATGATTATAGGGCACACAGCCATTGATAGGCGGTAGTTGAAAGTCTGCTTTTTCCATCACCTCATCAGCAAGGCCCCAACCTGTTCCAAAAAGAATCATCAAAGGTTTGTCTGAGGTTTTTGCAATTTCTCTCATCTTCAAATAGCTAGTGTGATGCTTTCCAGGCTTGGCGCTTGTTGTAACCAAGGAAGGGACTTCTCCGAAGACTCTCTCAGCGTCTTCAAGTGCGTCTTTGAACTGTGGGAGGATACTTACCTGCTCCAGAGCCTCTCCTCTGTTAGGATTATACGAGGAGCCATATCCTGTGTTCCAGTGCTCACAGATTTTAAAAGCAAGTTTTCTTAGAGTCTCAGCTGGGTGAACAATATAAAACTTTTTTACACCAAAAGTTTTAACCGACCTTGCGATATCGGAGAGATCGAGGTTTGTTAGGGAGCTAGTTATAATTTTACCCTCTTTATTGAAGACGGGGTAGTGGATAAGAGCAATTGATACGTTACTGCCATCGAGGTCCAATCCTCTAGCTAGATCAGGCCGCCTTGTGAAAGTATCGCGTATAGCTTTTTCTTTTCTCCATTCATCAATTTTCTTGTGATTACCGGAGAGAAGTATCTTTGGAACAGCGAGTTCCTTCTCACCAGATTTAAAAACTTCTGGTCTGGTATATTGCGGATGTTCCAGTCTCATATTTTCAAAAGACTCCTCGCTTAGTGACTCCGGGTTGCCTAAGACGCCAGGCACCAATCTGGCTACGCTCTCCATGAAGGCCATAGCAGGGGTTTCTCCCCCCATGGTGATAAAATCCCCCATGCTTACTTGATAGTCACACAGTTCCTCTGCAATTCTTTCGTCAACACCTTCATAGCGACCACAAAGAATTGTCAACGCAGAGTTTTCGCTTACTATTTTTCTAGCTAATTTTTGAGACATTGGCTCGCCTCTTGGAGTCATTAAAACGACCTTGCTCTCAGGGCGTTGAGAACGCTCTTTCCTGATGGCTGCTTCTGCGGTTTCGATCCTAAGCACCATTCCGGAGCCGCCGCCGTACGGGGCGTCGTCAATTTGACCTTGAGAATTCACAGCATGCTCTCTCAGCTGGCTAGCACTAAAGCTAATCGCACCAGATTTCACTCCTTTCCCAAAAAGGCCAGTTTTCGAGAAACTTTCAAAGAGTTCAGGAAATATACTTAGAACCTCAAAATGCAAGCGACTACCCTCCAGTTGGTTTAATTTGCCTCAGCAAGCGGTTTGGCAGGTCTTAGCATGGCCGTGGAAAATAGTCAGCCATTGTGATAGCTTCACCGCGCCTGTGAGGCCTCGTCTTTCTTGGCGTAGAATTAGATTTAAAGATAGAGTTAGAAGATAAATTTAGAAGATTGATTTGAAGATACTTGCCTGGAGGGGGAATGGAAAAGGTAGTGCTTGCTTATAGCGGCGGTTTAGATACGAGCGTTATTCTGAAATGGCTTCAAGAAAAGGGCTACCAGGTAGTGGCTTATATTGCGGACGTGGGGCAAGAAGAAGATTTTGATGCAGCTTTGCAGAAAGCCAAAGAATGTGGAGCCGTTGAAGTATTTCTTGAAGATCTGAAGAAGGAGTTTGTTGAGGACTATATCGTTCCAGCCATGAAAGGCTCAGCTCTATATGAAGGTAGGTATTTATTAGGTACTTCACTTGCCAGGCCTATTATTGCTAAGCGACAAATAGAGATCGCCAGAAAGACGGGAGCAACTGCTGTCTCTCACGGGGCCACAGGAAAAGGGAACGATCAGGTTAGATTTGAGCTGGCTTATTTGGGCCTTGAACCTGGCATAAAGATTATTGCTCCATGGAAAGATCCAGAGTTCTTAGAGAAATTTAAAGGTAGAACTGATCTTTTGGAGTACGCCAAGAGTAAGGGAATTGATGTTGGTGCTAAAAAGAAGCCTCCATACAGCATGGACGGTAATCTGATGCACATCAGTTATGAATCTGGGGTTTTGGAGGATCCGGAAGCCAAGCCTGATAAGGATATGTTCCAGCTTACCGTGGATCCGAAAGATGCTCCCGACAAGGTGGTAGAGTTAACTATTGAATTCGAAAAAGGTAACCCAGTTCTACTTAAAAATTTGTCTACAGGAGACAGTTTTAATGAGCCGCTGGAAATTTTGGTAGAACTTAACAAAGTTGGTGGTGCCAACGGTGTCGGAAGAATTGATATAGTAGAGAATCGCTACGTTGGGATTAAATCCAGAGGCGTTTACGAAACTCCAGGAGGAACTATTCTGTGGGCTGCTCATCAGGATCTTGAAACTGCTTCAATTGACAGAGAGGTTTATAGGCTGAAGCAGAAGCTAGCAGGCCCATTTGCTGAGCTGATTTACAATGGTTTTTGGTTCTCTCCCGAAATGGAATTTTTGCTTCATGCTGTTGAGAAATCTCAAGAGCTTGTAACTGGCTCTGTTAATCTCGAAATTTATAAAGGTAATGTTACCGTTACTGGACGAAACAGCAAAAGCGGTCTTTATGATTCTGAGCTTGCTAGCATGGATGTCGAAGGTGGTTATGACCAAGCAGACGCTGAAGGCTTTATTAGGGTTAATGCTGTAAGACTTAGAAACCATTATCTAGCCCAATCGAAAAAAAGCTAGCAGAAAAAGAAACAGAAATGGCAGACGATAAAGGCAAGAGACTTTGGGATAAAGGCGAGGTCACCGAGCAAGGGGTGCTGGAGTTTACTGTGGGCGATGACCCCGTTCAGGACCAGCAGCTTGTTGGTTGGGACGCTATTGCTTCATCCGCTCATGCCAGAATGCTTTGTGAGATCGGAATTTTAGAGGAAGAGGAGGCGCTCAAGTTAATTGAGTCTCTTGAAGAAATCTTTCTTGAGGCAGAGCAGGGGAAGTTTGAGATTCCTTATGAATTGGAAGACTGTCATGGTGCTATTGAAGCGAGATTGGTTGAGAAAACTGGTCAGGCAGGAAAGAAAATTCACACTGGTAGGTCTAGGAATGATCAAGTTTTGGTTGCATCAAGACTTTACCTTAAGAACAGCTTAGTGCTGATCCTTGAGGAGCTTAGAACCTTTGCGGAAGTTGTTCTGGAAAGGGTGGAGAAAGATCAGTCCGTTGAAATGCCCGGGTATACTCACATGCAGCAAGCTATGCCTACTACCATAGGCGTTTGGCTGGGATCTTTTGCTGAGTGGAGTTTGGAACTGATTGAGCAGGGCGTTTCTCTATACCATAACATTGACAGCAATCCCTTAGGTGCGGCTTCCGGTTTTGGTACTCCGCTAGGTTTGAATAGAAACCGAACAACCGACTTATTGGGCTTTGATAGAGTTCAAAGAAACCCGGTGAATGTTCAAAATAGTAGAGGGCGAGCGGAACTGAAAGCTTTGCACTGGTGCTCAGACATTGGTCTGCTTCTGGAGAAGCTTTCCTGGGATCTGATTTTATATTCGACTGCTGAATTTAATTTTTTCGCATTACCGGAATCTATAACTACTGGTTCATCTATTATGCCTCAAAAGCATAACCCTGATGTACTCGAGCTTATTAGAGCGAGAGTTGCGCGGATTAGAGGTGCTGCATCTGAACTTGAATGGGTGATTGGTAAGCTGCCTAGTAACTACCATAGAGATTTTCAGTACACGAAGTCTCCAATGTTTAGAGGGATCAAGGACACTTTAGAGAGCATTAGGTTGATTGAGTTGGCCGTTAGGTCTTTTACGATTAATGAGCAAGTTCTCAACAACAGTAGAACTCCAGAGCTTTACGCCACCTACGCTGCTTTTAGAAAAGTCAAAGAAGGTAAGGCTTTTCGAGATGCTTATAAGGAAACGGCAGATGAGTTGAAGGCGGGTAAGGTTATACCTGAAGACTATGCTGATGACTTAAATGTAATCATAAAAGAGAATGAAAAAGAGCTAGGGGAAGCCAAGATTGAGTTGAATAGACTTTCTAAGAAAGTTGCTGCCAAGAAAGAAAAGTTTGAAAAGGTAAGAGCAGCCGCGTTTGAGAAAAAGTTTTCTTGGACCAAGAAGTTATTTGGATAAGGCACCCGACTAGACATTATGGCAGAAAGTGACATTGCTTTGTTCCAGTTTGCGCCTTGCTTTGGTGTTCCAAATGCAAGTCCCTTCTGTTTGAAGGTAGAAACTTTTCTTAGACTTTCCGACCTTTCTTACGAAACCAAGGAAATCCAAAATCCTCGGACTGCGCCAAAAAGGAAACTGCCTTTTATCGAGCATGGAAAAAGGAGAGTTAGCGACTCAACTTTAATTTTAGATTATCTAAGGAAGACTTTTCCTGAGGAGACTTCCTTAGTTCCTGTTATGAACTCAGCTTGCGAGTATGCCATTAAAATTATGCTCGAAGAGCATCTTCTTTGGATAGGACTTCGTTATCGCTGGTTAGATCCCGAACTCTGGCCAAAAGTAAAAGAAGCCTTTTTTGGTGGTATGCCTAGTCTGCCTAGGAAATTTGTTCCAGAACTTGTGCGCTTAAAGATGAAGCGTGATTTGCAGGGGCAGGGGATGGGACGTTTTTCTGAAGAAGAGTTGGTTAATTTGGCTAAGCGCGACATGAATGCCTTGGCCGAGTTCCTATCTGACCGGAAGTTTTTCTGCGGAGACAAGCCTGGAGAGCTAGATTGTTCAGCCTATGGGATGCTTGCAAATATTTACCATGTGCCTTCGGGTAGGGAATTTGAGGAGTTTGCCGATACCCTTAGTAATTTAAAGGATTACACCCAAAGGATGTCGGAGAAAGTTTTCCCTGATTTTTTTAGTTAACTCTTTTTTCACCATTACTTTAAGAATCGAGCTAAATCAGGAACTCATTTCTGCTAGCGCTTCAACAAACTTTCTAAAATTTAATTCGTTCACCTTTGTGCCAAGTGCTTTGCACTAGGAATAGACAGATTCGATCAGTTGCGATCAGATTTCATCATGTGTGTGGGATAGTAATTGCTTTTGAGGGTGTAAAACGCCCAATTTTGCACACATTTTTAAATTAAATAGTTCTTTCCTGTAACTTCTGGGCCTACCTGTCGTATAGGCTAGGGACGTAACATTTTGGAGGGTTTTATGAGTAGTGCCGCAGTTAAAATTAGAGATAGTAGAGATGAAGCAGGTAATATTAGTTTTGTTGAAAGCGACTCTCGGGACCAAGCTAAAGACGCTAGTTCGGTTGAAATTTCTGAAGAGACCCACCTTAAAAGAATGTTGTCGCGGGTTGATAATCACATTTCCTCGGAATCTTTTTCCAGAGAGTTCTCCGAAGCGCAATGTTCAGCTCAAAAAGCTATCGTTTTATCTATCGAAAAGCTTCTTACCAGCCAGGAAAGCTTTCTAAGCAATGATCTCCCTCAGGAAGTTAGACATTTGCCGGAGTGCATTGGCTATAGTCGAATGAGGGCAAGTCTATTCGCTGGCCTTATGGTGATTAGAGATGGTGTTAGGAAGGGGATTGAGCGAGAAGGAGAGCCCAGTCCCGCGAGAACAGCCCTTGCTCAATATTCCTTGGAATTGAGCCGAATTAGTAGCGATAGTCTGGAAGCGAAAGCCTTGATGAAACTTTGCTTTATGACGAATAAAGAAATTTGTTTCCTTTGCCAAGGTCGATTTGAGGAATGCCTCCCAAAAACAAGCGGGCGAGAGTTGGTTCGATTCGCGGAGGAAATCTCTTACTGGGTGATGCAGGAGGTTTGGGCTCAGAACAGCTAACAGCAATACTTCGGTTAGCAAAAAAAAAGAGCCGAACAGGCTCTTTTTTGGTCGCAGGTTTTTTTTAACCTATTCCGACTTTTCCTCGGCAGCAGCCTCTTCTTTAGGAGCTTCTTCAGTTGCAGCTTCTTTGGTCTCCTCAACTGGTGCTTCTTCCTCTTCGGCAGCTTTAACTGCTGGTTCAGGCTTTTCGCGGTCCTTTCTAGATTTTCTGCGAGCTTTAGCTTCGCTTTTATCTCTAGCCTTGCCTTTTCCTGCAGCTTTTCTTTTAGCTCGCTTGGAACGAATTTTATCTTTCTGTTCTTTTTCAAGTTCTTCAAGAAAGCCAGGGCAAACGCCATCGATGTAAGCAGCAACGGTGTCGGACGGCTGTGCGCCAACTCCAACCCAGTACTTAACTCTATCTTCTTTGAGATTTACTGCAGCCGGCTCTTTCAAGGGGTCTACAGTTCCAAGCATTTCAATAAAGCGACCATCTCGCTTCTTCTCTTTGTCGCAAACCACCACCCTGTAAAAAGGTTTCTTGTTTCTTCCGTGCCTAGCTAATCTAATTGCAGTTGCCAATTTTCTATCTCTCTATTTAAACAATCACTACTAAAACTATCTGAGTCCGCCTTTGTGTTTCAGGTTTTGAGCAAGATTAGCCATCCCCCTCATTCCTTTTCCACCTTTTGAAAACTTTTTCATCAGCTTCCGCATATCGTTGAACTGTTTGATCATTCGGTTGATTTCTTCGACCGAAGTACCACTTCCTTTTGCGATACGCTTTCGCCTGCTGCCATCAAGCAGCTCAGGTTCTTTTCGCTCAGCCGGGGTCATTGAAAGTATAATGGCCTCGATCTGGCTCATCTGCTTCTCAGCCACTTCGTCGTCAATCTGGCTGGCAGCAGAACCCATTCCAGGGATCATTTTCACCATGCCCCCAATTGAGCCCATACTTTTAATGCTTTGTAGCTGAGAATGGAAGTCTTCTAGGTTAAAATCTGCCTTTTTTATCTTTTTTTCTAGCTTTTTAGCCTCTTCTTCAGAGATTTGTTTACTGGCTTTCTCAATTAAGGTCAGAATATCCCCTTTACCCAGAATTCTTCCGGCCATTCGGTCGGGATGAAAGAGCTCGAGAGCGTCTGACTTCTCCCCAATTCCTATGAATTTAATAGGCTTATTAGTAACAGCTCGCATAGACAATGCTGCTCCACCGCGAGCATCACCATCCATTTTGGTTAGCACCAGGCCGTCGATTTCAAGAAGTTCATCAAAACCTTTAGCCACATTTACGGCTTCCTGACCTGTCATAGCGTCAGCGACTAACAGAATCTCGTGAGGATCTATCGCCTCAACTATTTCAGCCAACTCACTCATCAATTCTTGGTCAATCTGTAGTCGTCCCGCTGTGTCTAGAATCATTACATCAAGGCCAGTGCTTTTTGCGTGGGCTTCACCGCGTTCCGCTATTTTTACTGGATCCTCATCTGGTGAAACATCGAGAACTTCTATGTCCAGATCTGCTCCAAGCTTTTTCAACTGCTCAATGGCCGCGGGCCGATAAACGTCAGCTGGAACGAGTAAAGGCCTTCTTTTCAGCTCATCACGAAGATATTTAGCTAGCTTTCCGCAAGAGGTCGTCTTTCCTGACCCTTGCAGGCCAACCAACATAATGACTACAGGAGGCGCATACTTTAAGTTAAGTGGCTCAAATTCACCCATCGCCTCTAGAAGAGAATCATGAACGTATTTGATAACCATCTGGCCAGGGGTTAGGCTTTTGATGATTTCTTGACCAGAAGCCTTCTCTTTAACTCGAGAGCAAAAGTCTTTCGCCACTTGAAGGTTTACGTCAGCCTCTAACAGAGCGTCACGAATTTCACCAAGAGCTTGATCGATATCGCTCTCGGATAGCTTGCCTCGATTTCGAAGTCGTTTAAAGGTGCCTTCGAGTTTTCCTGTCAGTGATTCAAACATCAGGTTTGTATTTAGATAATTGAGTAAAAAGCCCTCGAAAGAAAGCAATCTTAGTTCCTCTTCTTTGGGGAACCTTCTATATCAGTGGAGACTCGCCCAGGCAAAGCTATCAGGAGACAAAACAGCTACGATAGGATAAAAATAGCTATGGCTGCTCAAGAACTTCTCAAGCTCAAAGCCCTTAAACCCGGGGCAAAAATTGGTATCATCGCCCCAGCATCACCGGCCCATCCAGAGCTAGTTGAGAGGGGTGTGAACAAGTTGGAGAATCTTGGTTTTGAGTTGATCTCGCCTCTAGATCCCTCCAAGCGATTTGAGAACCTTGGCAAGAATTTATCCAGTGCCAGTGCAGCTGATCGAGCAGAAGCCTTTATGGGTTTAATTGAGCGAGAGGACTGCGCGATGATTCTTGCCGTTCGCGGTGGGTATGGAAGTGTAGAGATGTTGCCTCAGCTGGATTTTAAGAAAATCAGGCAGGCCAGAAAGCCTATAGCAGGCTATTCTGATATTACAGCATTGTTATCGGCTGTCTATAAGCATTCAGGAATTCCTACGATACACGGGCCAAGTTTGGCTGCAGAATTTGCCTGCGCAGCTCCGGCTAAAGACGGAGAGGATTTGGTTAGTTATGAGGCCCAGCGACAAGAGGCTCAGCTAAGTTGTGACTCTCTGATTGATATGCTCCAAGGAAAGAAGACAGCACCTTACCCTCTTGAAACGGTAGTTGAGGGTGAAGCCGAGGGAAGGCTGATCGTCGGTAACTTATCAATTTTTCAAACTCTGCTCGGAACTAACTGGGATCCAGATTTTACAGATTCGATCCTTTTGATTGAAGATGTTGGGGAGGCTCCCTATAGAATTCATCGAATACTCACCCATCTTACTCAGGCTGGAAAGTTTTCTGCAATCCGCGGTCTGGTATATGGTCGCTTTAGTAAGTGCGTTGCCGAGCACGGGCCAGATGTAGATCAGGTGATGCAAGAAATATTTTCCCCCCATGGAATTCCTGTGGCTCGAACGAACTGTTTTGGTCACAACGGCCTTAATATGGCGCTTCCCTTAGGTTGTCAGGCACGTCTGGGCGGAGAAAGTCTGGAATTGCTTGAAGGCCCAGTCCAAGGTTCAGTGCAAGGGGAAGAGTGATGGTTGCGGCCGGACAAGATCCTATAGACTGGACGCGGCTTAGAAACCTTTTGAAGGCTGCGACTCACGATCCATCTAATTCAGAAATACATCCAGACTTAGTAGCGCCCGGTATGGAGCTAGTGATCTCTTCTGGAGGGCGAGTTATTTTCGATGAAGCATTTGGCTCTAGAACTCTTATTCCAGAGGTTGGAGAACTAAAAGCCGGAACTGTCTTTGATGTAGCTTCTCTCAGCAAAGCTTTGGTTACTACTGTACTAGTTATGAAATTAGTGGAAAGTGGTCAATTAGATCTAGACCGCAAAGTCGGTAGTTATCTTTCTGCGTTTTCTTGCAATGGTAAGGGGCGAGTTAAGGTAAGAGACTTATTAACTCACAGCGCAGGTTTTGCCGATCACAAGAAATTTTACCAAGAGTTAGTAGAACTGAACTCAGGACCTAAGTCGGGTATTCTTTCCAGCAGGGGTGCTCATGATTACGTTATCAATCATTTACTTCGGGCTGAACCCGATTACCCACCTGGATCAAAAGCTGTATATAGCGACCTTGGTTTTATGGTCTTAGGGCATCTAATTGAGTCGCTAAATTGTGGACAGCAATTGGACAAGCTTGCCCAAAAGGAAATTTTCATTCCACTAGGTGTTGAGAATAGTGGCTTCGTTAATATTGAAACGATGAAGGTTCATAAAATTGAGCCAGTTACAGAGATAATTGCCGCAACTGCAGACTGTCCATGGCGAAAGAAAATTATTATTGGTGAAGTTCATGATGACAACTGCTGGGCAATGGGAGGTATCGCGGGACATGCAGGACTTTTTTCAACTGCTTTAGATGTTTTCAGAATTTCAAATACATTGCTGGATTGTTATCACGGTAAAAGCGACTTTATTTCTAAGGAAGTGATTCGTGAGTTTTGGTGTAAGGATGGTTCTGTTGAAGAATCTACTTGGGCCCTAGGATGGGATACTCCATCTAAAGAAAAAAGCTCAGCGGGGAATAATTTTTCGCCTTTGAGTGTAGGTCATTTAGGATATACTGGGTGTTCAATTTGGCTTGATCTTCCAGCTGATATTTCAATAATTTTGCTGAGCAACAGAGTTCACCCCACTCCAGAAAACAAGTCTATAAAAGATTTTAGACCAATCTTGCACGATATGGTGCGTGAGATTCTTGGTGTTTAGGCACAGGTGTAAAATTTATTCGACACTGTCTGGATAACAAACTAAATTTTCTTGAAAGTTACTGTCCGCTGGATTAAATGGAGAGATATTTCCAGAGTTGTCGTATTTGTGAATTTTGTAATCCAGACCTTTGATTAGCTTGCCGAGAAGTTGCTCTGCAGAAGAACCTAGCTGCTTTAAATATTGGTCAGAGAGTTCAATGAAAATTACTGGCTTATCTCGCTGAAGTACTTTTTTGGCGCCATCAATTACCTGAGTCTCCGCTCCTTCCACATCGATCTTGATAGCTGATATTTTTTTATTTTCATTGCTGAAAATTTTGTCCAAAGGGAGAGCTTCAACTTCAATAGATTTATTGATCTCAGATAAGTCCCTTACGCTACCCATGCCACTTTTGCCGATGGGTGCTAGGTTAAAAGTTAGAGTATCTTCTTTATTCCAAGCCGCAATTTCGTGTATATCTACTGAGTCAGTCCAACCATTCAACTCTAAGTTTTCCATCACTTGTGTGGCCATACTTGGATTAGCTTCCAACACTGAAACTTTACCTGTTGGTCCTACGATACTTCTAGCCAAGCAGGAGAAGTAGCCAATGTTGGAGCCTATATCCAGGAAATGATCCCCAGGGTTGAGGGTTTTCTTGATCAAACTACGTAGGCCTGGTTCATACATCCCTTCAAAGGCAATATGTGAAGGAATCTTCTCAGCCGGGTCTAATTTCATCTTAAAACCGTCAGTTACGCTTTGAATTCGACTAGGGCAAGGTTTGACGATTGATTGAGCGAAAGATCTCAACTTTGGTTTTAGCCTCCAAGCCAATGGCTCAGGTAAAATCTTAGTAAGGGTTTTGATAACATCAAAAGCGAAAAATCGAGCTTGGTTCATTTGTTAAAGCTTAATTGTTTAAAGAGTTTCCAAAATTTGCTAAGAGCGGACTTTAGAATACCCATCCTGAATTAAATTTTGGCTTAGCATTTTCCTTGACTAGATGGGTATACGCAGTGCGT
>CALIEE010000182.1 GCA_938022485.1 uncultured bacterium
CCAGGCTGACCTCCAGCCAAAACTGGACTACCTTTTGGCTCTACCGCCACAGAATGAAGACTTGCTTTCTTCTGCTTAATCACATCAGACACACCTGTAATTGTGCCCCCAGTTCCAACACCAGCTATAAAAATATCAACAGCTCCATCGGTATCCTTCCAAATTTCCTCAGCAGTCGTCTTTCTATGAATCTCAGGATTAGCTGGATTTTCAAACTGGCCTGGGTAAAAAGCATTAGGAGTTTCTTTTACTAGCTCCTCAGCCTTAGAAATAGCCCCAGGCATCCCCTTCTCAGCTGGAGTCAAAACTAATTTGGCACCCATTATTTTTAGAAGATGGCGCCTCTCTACACTCATACTCTCGGGCATGCAAAGAGTCAGTTTGTAGCCCTTAGCAGCACAAACAAAAGCCAAGGCAATACCAGTATTACCACTGGTAGGTTCTATGATTTCAGTGTTCTCGTTAATCTTGCCGGCCTTCTCAGCGGCCTCAATCATCGCGTTTCCAATCCGGTCTTTAACACTAAAAAGTGGATTACGACTTTCTAGTTTAACAAAAACGTTAGCATCTGCTCCATCAGTCACTCTATTTAGGCGTACAAGCGGAGTGTTACCAATGGTTTCTGTAATACTATTATAGGCGGGCATATCTTGATTTTCTCCTTACAGTTGCTCTACTGGAAGCATAAGCTTCCATTCGGCTCGCATTTAATTATGGAATTGGTTTTAATGTCAAAATCGAAGCTTTGGCAATTCCTATTTAGTGATAAATCTTATGAGCAATCTTTCAACCAGCACAGCCGAAGTAGAAATAGTCTTTTGTACGGCTTGCAACTGGCTACTTCGTTCAAGTTGGATGGCTCAAGAAATACTCTCGACATTCTCCTCAGAAATCGAAAAATTGAGTTTAGTCCCGTCAAAGGATGCTGGTCAGTTTGAAATTAGAGTGAACGGACAAATAATATGGGAGAGGAAGAAAGATGAGGGCTTCCCGACAGTCAAAGAGCTCAAGCAAAGGGTCCGTGACCAAATAAATCCAGATATGGATTTAGGGCACGTGGATGGCAAGAAATAAAAGTCCCGTTCCTAAAGATCGGTCCCAAGCAGCACCAATTCTGCGTGGCAGCCGTGAAGGATGATTAACAGTGCTTCTTTCATGGAGCTAGGATTTACTATAATCACCTCAAAAACTCTGGGGTATTCACTTTAAAAACTCTAGGGTATTATGCAGACCGTAGTACGGTGATCGTAACTTGAGCATCAATGGTATTTAGCTCTATAATTTTTCTAAACCTTTTTCTTCCAGTTTTCCTACTGGTCTATCTTGCCGTACCTTCAAGATTCAAAAATCCTGTCCTCATTTTAGCTAGCAGCCTCTTTTATGCTTGGGGAGCACCTAAAGTTCTTCCACTACTATTTCTCACCACGTGGATAGATTATTGGTGCAGTCGTAAATTTAAAAACAAGGATAAATCCGAGCGTAAGTGGCTTTGGCTCTCGGTGATGGTCAACATACTCTCCCTCGCCTGGTTCAAATACTCTAATTTTTTTGTAGGGGAGCTGAGTCGACTCAATCAATACTTTGGTGAAGAGCCGCTATCTTGGACTGCAGTCGCTTTACCTATCGGCATCTCTTTTTTCACCTTCCAGAAAATTTCTTATTTAGTAGACGTCTGGCAGAAACGAGCGGAACCTCCAGAAAGTTTTTGGCAATATCTACTTTTTGTAATTTGCTTCCCTCAACTAATTGCTGGTCCGATAGTTCGTTTTCATGACATTGCCCATCAATTAAAAGTTCGCAAACATACTATTGATTCTGTTTTTGAAGGTTGCTCTCGTTTTTTAATAGGGCTGGGCAAAAAAGTTCTGATTGCAAACCCTCTGGCGTGGGTTGCAGATACAATTTTCGCTCTCGGGACAGACACTCTACCCTGCCACTATGCTTGGCTAGGAATTATTTGCTACGCGATGCAAATCTACTTCGATTTCTCCGGTTACTCCGATATGGCAATTGGATTAGGTAGGATGATTGGCTTCAAGTTTCCCGAAAATTTCAATAATCCTTATATTTCCAGAAATATCACAGAATTTTGGCGACGCTGGCACATAACACTTTCCGAATGGATGAAGCTTTACCTTTATATCCCTTTGGGCGGAAATAGATCAGGAAAGCTAAGAACCTACTTTAATCTCTGGATCGTATTCCTACTTTCAGGGCTCTGGCACGGGGCCTCTTGGAACTTCATTGCCTGGGGAGCCTTTCACGGTTTCTTTTTGGTGGTGGATAAACTCTATTGGCAAAAATTATCGTTAGGAATGCCTAGAGTTTTGAGCACTAGCATTACCTTTATCATTGTGCTTTTTGGGTGGGTTCTCTTCAGAGCAGAGACTCTTCCCCAAGCTCTCTCTTATGCCTATCAGATGTTAGACTTCTCCGACTTTGGAGAAGCTCATCATTGGATGCTAACTGGCGAACTTCTTCAGAACAGAACTAGATTGGTCTTAGTACTGGCTTTAGCACTAAGTTTTGCCCCAGCTTTTAGTTTAAAGAATTTCCAGATGCCGAAAGACTTTACTGGCGAATTAACTTATAAACCGTTTGGCCTGAATCCTTCTGGTGCTGTTTCCTCGACTTTGATTGGAGCAACCATGCTAGTGATACTTCTTCTTTGCACTATGTCCCTGGTCAGCGCCTCCTTTAACCCCTTCATCTATTTCCGGTTCTAGTAGATGGCAAAGGTGTTTTCCTATTCGGCATCAATTGCTCAGGTGATTGCCTTAGCTACTTTCTTTCTCCTATCCTTTGCCCCTTTGGTTGAAATGGAGATGGGTCTTTTGAAAAAAGAAAAACTATCTGGGGTGCAGAGAAAGATAACCAGACCTAAAGTGAGTAGTCAAGCAATCAAGGATGGCTCCTACCAACAATCCTTTGAAAAGTGGTTTAGTAAAAATGTTGGTTTCAGAGGTCCAGCCATCCGAACGGAAAATCAACTGAATTATTCCTTATTTGGAGATATTTACTCCAAGGGTGACACGAACATAGTTTTAGGTAATGATAATTTTTTATTCGAACAGTCTTATATTCATAATTTTAACAGAAATTATCCAATTGGACAGACTCAACTAGCAAAAGTTATAGATAAATTAGTCAGCTTACAAACTTCTCTCCAAGAGAAGTTAGGTGTAGCCTTCACACTTGTTATCACCCCTAGTAAACCTGAAATATATCCCGAGAAAGTGCCAGCTAACTTGATCCACCCGGACAGAGAAAAAAGAATAAGTGATTATGAAATTTTTAAGTCCTTAGCTACACAAAGTGGTTTAAATCTAGTCGATGGCGTAGAGATCACCAAAAAATTAAAAGAAGAAACAGGTTACCTCGTTTTTGCTCCTGGAGGAGTTCATTGGGGTTACTGGACTGCCTGCAAAGTTGGAAACAAAGTTATTGACTCGCTAAGGCATCAGTTAGAAAAGAACGTTCAAAGGCTTAACTGTGGACCACATGAGTTTAGGGACCGCCCTTATCACACAGACGGCGACCTACTTAACATGACCAACCTGTGGGATAAGAGTGAATGGAAAGCAGCTGTTCCTTACCCAAACTTAAAAGAAACGTTTTACGATCCGGAAAGCTACCACCCCACCGTGTTAATGGTTGGTGATTCTTTTGCATGGAACCCTCTACATTTCTTTGATAAGGATGCTATCTTCAGAAAAAGAAAGTTTCTTTACTACTACAGCACAGAGTACAATTTTTGGACCAGTGGTTCAGTAGAGACACCTAAAAGAAGAAAAAATAAGAAAAATTATAAAGGCAAAGTTAAACTAGATTGGAATAAAACTTTTTCAGACCGCGAGGCTGTTGTGATTTTTGCCAATCAAAGTGTTTTACATAGTGCAGGACTAGGCTTCGTAGACGATGCCCTATCTTGGCTCTCTGGAATTGAAAGTAAAGGTAAATGAAGCCTAACGAAGAAGAACTAAAATCTATTGAGGAAGAGCGTATAGAGTTGGAAGGGGTTTTAGAGTCTCTCCACAAACAGCTTGACCGCGGAGAAAGTAGATTCAAAACGGAAGAGCATAGAGCTCGAACCCTTACTGCTGAAATAGTTGGTACACGTAGAAATGAAGAAAAAGCAGCCTTGGCTTCTGACGAAGCCCTGAGCCACAAGATGAGAGACCTAAAACTGGATGAGCTAGGTGACATCGATAAGCTTCTAGACAACCCTTACTTTGCTCGGGTGGTAGTAGAGGAAGAAATAAACGGGAAGTTAAGGCAGATTAGTTATAAATTGGGTTTGCGCTCCAACACAGAATGCAGAATCATTGACTGGAGACGAGCCCCAATTGCAAAGCTTTACTACGAATACCGTGAAGGTGATGAGTATTTCGAAGAAATACAGGGTAAGGATCGGGAAGGAACTATTCTCACCAGGAACAAAGTACGTATTAAGGATGGTAGATTAGAGGAAGTCACCAATAAGCTTGGTACCTTCGCCTTTGTGGAGGGAGAGTGGATAAAGAGCCAGGCTGGAGGCTCTAGAGGCAATGCCGGTCGAATGCCTGATGTGCTTTCGCTCATTACTCCAGAACAATTCAAAAGCATCACTGAAGACGCAGAAAACGCTGTTTTAATCCAAGGTATCGCTGGTTCAGGTAAAACAACTGTGGCCTTGCATCGTCTTGCATGGCTAATGCATGAGGAGAACACTGACTACGGGCCCTCTGATGTAGCGGTTATCCTGAGAAGCCCTGTGCTTAGAAAATACATTGAAGCAAGTCTAGAGACCTTAGAGATTTCAGGAGTGCCAGTTTTGACCTGGAAACAGTGGCGCGAAAAAGTTCTGGGCGCTATCGTTGGAATCAAACCAAAGGACATTCCACGCCCTCAACAAAAAACACCTTTCTCAGTTAGAAGAGTTAAATACTCCACCGGAGTTCTTAAAGCTCTGGAGCAACATGTCAAAGGACAAAACCTCTGGGTGCTTCGACACTTCAATCTAACATTTAGACTGAACGAGCTTCCCGAACTCGTTAAAACCATGCTTGAAGAACAGGAAATATTGGAAGAGCCGGTACTGGTTTTCCTAAGAAAACTAAAAGCATTAATCAGGGATGCATCTAGAAACCCCGGCGGCTATCCCGCTGCCTTTTCTGATGCAATCGAAGAAATAGAAAAAGTTACTCCAGCCTTACAGAAATACCAGCATGACTTGGTTGAAATTCTGAAAAATCATGATTGTATTCTCGACAACGATGAAACTACGCTGCTGGATAAAAAAGTAATTTCCGATGCTCGCAATTGGGGAACTCAATGTTTGGAGAATAAGCAATTCGACTTCACAGATGACCCACTAATCATACGTTTGCATCAGCTAAAGTCTGGAAAACATCTAAACCACAAAGGCTCGGATGCAAGGTATAAACATATTGTTATCGACGAGCTTCAAGATTTTGGTGCAGTTGAACTAGCTCCGCTAGTCTCTTCAGCAGAAAAACGTGAAAACTTAACCCTCTCTGGCGACAGTGCACAAGACATCAGGGAAGACTCAAATTTCACAGGCTGGCAACGACTGCAAAAAATTTGGGGGCTCGATGCCAGTAATGCCAGATATGTTGAACTAAAAGTTAGTCATAGATCCACAGTTGAAATAATGAGGTTCGCCGACAACGTTCTTGGCAAAAATAGAAATATTGAAGGACGTAATGGCAAACCCCCTCTTTGGCATAAGTGTCTCTCAGAGGACAGTGGAGTTAGTAAAATCCTTAATTGGCTTGAGCTGGCCGTTGAGAAATTTCCAGATGCGATAACTGCTGTTCTTTGCGCTAACAGAGAAGATGCAAGATTTGCTCATAGCTTGCTTGAGCCAACTTTTGGTCCCATACTTAGATACGGAGACCGCAATGATTTCACGTTCGAGGAAGGAATTGTCGTAACTGAAATTGGAACTGTGAAAGGACTAGAATTTAAATCAGTACTTTTATGGAATCCTTCAAGCAACGGTTATCCGAATAACAGTCGGGCAAAAAGTATGTTATATGTTGGAGCTACAAGAGCTGAAGACAACCTTTGCATAGTTAGTTGGGACAAGCCATCGAGACTGCTTCCAGGAATTAACTCCAAGCTAGTAAGAGGCATTGAGGAAGAGTTGGAAGTTGAAGATCGAAGCCCTGGATTACGTTTTAACAACTAGTATAAAAACCATTTAGGAGCAGGAAATTGAACAAAACTCCACTGGCACTAATCCTCTTAACAAGTTGCCTAGCCTCTTGCTCTCCCACTTACCGCGTACAA
>CALIEE010000183.1 GCA_938022485.1 uncultured bacterium
CTCGCCTTGAGCCAGTAGTTCTTCTTTTTGTTCTAAAATTTTAATAAACCATTGGCGAGTGGTGATAAACTCAATTGGCCTGTCACCTTTTTCATAAAACTTTACTGGGTGATTAATCTGTTTAGGCTCTCCCCTAAGAGCAGTATCATCCCCAAAGACACTAGTGCCCGGCTTAGCCAAAATCTCTGCGATTTTTGTTCTAGCTTGATGGACCTTTAGCCCCACCAACTCGCTGTAAAACTCAGCGGCCTTCTCCGGTTTTTCACTCTTGAAAACACCTTCTCTAAATTCAATCTCTTGCATTCGACCATCACTGCCAATTGATTGTTTAATTGGCAGCGAGCTTTTCTTCCACCAATCAACATCAGCGGCATCACCAAAGGTACAAACCATCATTATCCCACTGCCCTTTTCCGGATCTGCATGATCTGACGGCAAGATGGGAACACGGGCTTTAAAAAGCGGTGTAATAGCCTCTTTGCCGAAGTACTTTTGAAAGCGTTGATCCTCAGGATGAGCAACAACAGCAATACATGAACTGAGCAATTCAGGCCTGGTGGTAGAAATTATAAACTCAGTGCTTTCATCAATTGCAAAGGCAATGTCATGGTAAGCACCAGGCTTCTCTCGATCTTCAATATCTGCCTGAGCCAAGGCGGTTTGATAATCCACATCCCACATCGTGGGCGATTCGTTCTGATAAACAAATCCTTTATCCCAAAGATCTAAGAAAGAACGTTGAGAGATCTTGCGACAACGTAAATCTATTGTCGCATATTGCTGCCTCCAATCCACAGACAAACCAAGCCGTCGCCAAAGCTTCTCAAAAGCTTTTTCATCTTCATCTGTAACTATAGCACAGCTTTCTATAAAATTTTGGCGTGAGACCTCAATAAAACCCTTAGACTTACCTGCCTCTTCTGGCTTCCAACTGCTATCGTAAGCAAGTCTTGGATTACATCTTATTCCAAATTTGTTTTGTACTCTTCTCTCAGTAGGAAGACCATTATCGTCCCAACCCATCGGATAAAGAATATTCTTACCTTTCATTCTCTGATAACGAGTAACCATATCAGTGTGAGTGTAACTAAAAACGTGGCCTATATGCAGAGAGCCAGAGACTGTAGGAGGGGGGGTATCAACTACAAAAGTTTCATCCCGACCCTTTGACCTGTCAAAAAAATATACTTCATCACTCTCCCATTTTTCAGCTAATGCAGGCTCAACGGTCTCGGGAGAGTATTTCTTGGGTAATTCTTTCATTTCAGGGATCTAAGATAAGGAGAAGGTACAAAATATCAGTAAAATTATAGCTTCTTAAGGCTTAAGAACGTGTAAATCTTGGAGCTCCAATGCCAGCAGTGCTACAGCCAGATTTAATACCCCGCACATCGGCAATTTGCAAAGGCAAAACTAGGGGATTCTATCCTGCTAAGCACGCAGGTTGTTCATGTCCGTATACTGAAAAACCTACGAACCAGTTGTAATATAGGATACAACACAATGAGGAAGCCCGCATATTAGTGATGAGAAGAGTGGCCTGAAGACCTAAAGTGTAAGGAGGTAGGCAATGGCACCCAAGATTAACATTATAACCAACAGTCCAGCACCCAGAATTAGCTTTTCAGCTCCCCCGGAACCCTTAGGGGTAGAGCCATCAGGCATTCCGAACTTAGCCATCTGAATTCCCCCAATCGCCGGGTTAATGGACGTTCGACCGTCTTCATCAAACTCGTTGGAGTTACCAAAAACATAATTTTTACTATCTCTATCTCGCCTCTTTGCAGCCTCAGATAGCCAACTATCAGAGTTTTTTCTTTTTCTAGCCATATCAGGAGGAAGGTTTTCCTCACTGTAAAGGGGAACATCTGAGATACCACCATCCTGAACAAACTGCTCAGCTGTCATGCTAGCAACTGGAAGTTCTTTAGCTCTAGTTCCTAAATCATTAACTAAAAGCCGGTAAGGTCCAATCTCAATCATGTTAGAGTCCACGAGACTTGACATTCCACTAACGGAAATTCCGGACAGGACAATCGGAGTCGACGGACTTACGGTTTGAAGCTCAAGGCGCTCATTATTTCTGGTAATCGAAAACTGAAGCTTATCCTGAGGCTCACCATCAATCTGCAAATCGCCCTCAGAACCACCAACATGGAACAGTGCTCCGTTCTCCGGAAATCTAAATTCCCACTTGAACCTATCTCCGAAAAATACCAAGACAGAGGGAGAATCATCGGGCAAATCACCACTTGGGGCAATTGATGCTTCTCTTAGAAATATCGGAAAATCAGCTATCTGGACGACATCACGAGCTCTAACTAATTTTAACTGCCCAGGATCTACCTTAATACCATTAACCCAAGAACCATTAGTGCTATTATTATCTCGAAACACCCATTGGGTGCCTGCTTCGGTTATCACACCGTGAACTCTTGAAACTGAGGAGCTATCGATTACTACGTTATTCTCTGGCTCTCGACCAAAACTAATTGTACCAAAACCCACCTGGGTGATAGGAACAAAACTTTCTCCAGAGACGGACTCGAGTAGCAACGGATGAGGCATGTTAAAATTCTTCTAAAAGGTAAAAAATACCGCTCACAAAAAATAACCCTTAAATTAAATATGTTTCGGATTATTACTATATGATGAGCTAAAACTGTAGAGGGACCAATTATTTTGAATCAACTTATCGGCCATTTCTCGTCGAACATAAAGGGCTTAATCTAGGCATTTCCTGGCCGTGGAACTTATTGAAGCCCCTACTTTCCAGCCCTTCCTAAAATAAAAAGACGAGCTATCGTTCGGTAACAGGACTCAGGTACTTCCCAGTTTTCTTCAACATCCAGAAGTTCCTTACAGGCAGAAGCATCACTAACCACTTTCACACCATAACGACGAGCCATAGATCTAACCAATCTAGTCTCATCTGCTTTCGCCTTTAGGCTTAAGACTGGCCCCTTGGCAAACCTGTCATCCCAAGTAATTGCAAATGCAAGATCTTCAAAATTTTTTAAACCAGTTTTCAACTTGCACCTTCTTCAATTGGTTTAAGATATAGCCTAAATGTAGAGCCTTTACCCTTAGCGCTATCAACTGCAATTCTACCCTTATTTGCCTTAGCCAAGGCATAAGCAGCTGACAAGCCTAAACCTGCTCCGCCCATTCCTAGCCCGCTTCCGGGGTCAACCTCTTTAGTAGTAAAGAAGGGCTCAAAACAGCGCTTCAGCTGATCCGCGTTCATCCCTCGACCACTATCTCTTACCGCAACACAAAGATACTTCCCTGCCAGGATATCAACATCGACACCGGTTTTCCCTACTTCTTCCAAACTACAATGAATATTTATTTCTCCCTGATCCATAATTGAATCCTTGGCATTTTTCACCATTTCTTCAACTATGCGATGAAGTTGTTCTGGGTCTATTTGGGCTGAAGGTAACTCGCCATCAATTGTTAAAGTTAAACTTATTTTTGACCCCACTATTCCTTGGTATTTTTCCAACCTACTCCTTAGCTGAGAAGCAATTGAGCAATGCACTCTTGGGCTAATTTCGACCTGAGCCATCCCAAGAAGTTGCTTCACAAAACTCCCACCTTTTACAGCTGAATCATTAATAACTTTTGCAGCGGCTA
>CALIEE010000184.1 GCA_938022485.1 uncultured bacterium
GGTTTCTACAAGGTGTCGAGTCTACCCGTCTAGTTTGGAACTACCGTTCCTTGTCAGTTACAGCCCCAATATAATGCCAATTAATCCATGAAAATTCAATAGAATCTCGCTCAAAAGCCCACCTACTTACTAAGATAGCTAAGCTTCTGTTTTTTTTGACTTTTTGACGTTATTTTTTGGTTCAAAGTGTGTAAGTTCTGAACTGCCTTCACTGTAAGGCTGTTCTAAGTCTATTTCAGCGAACCTTGAGACGGCGTCACGGCCGGCCATTTTTTGGACCGCGATTGCTTCGGCCTTAGCCATAGCTACTGGAGTATTTACATGAGATTTATCAGCTTCTTCTCCACAGTGCTGTTCAGTCCTTCCTAAGTTTGAGCAGCCGGCAAAGTCCTCTCCTAACTTAGAATAGAAGCCTTGAATTCCCAGTCTGCGGACTCGGTAGAAAGAACCTTCTTGAGCCTGCTGCTCTGCCTCTACATCGTTGCTTTTACCCCCAACCGGAGTAATCGGATAAATGTCATCAGAATATGTTTGGTTGGGTGTAACCGGCCCAGGCATGTCCTCCGGTGATGCCATAAAACCGGTCAGTTCTGGTTCTTCATTGGTTTCAACGCCTAGTCTAGGTAATGCTGATAAATCTGGCCTATCTTGAGGTAGTAAAGGAAGGTCAAGGTCGGCAAAGCTAGCGAATGCGCCGGGGGTAATTGAAAATTCAGCAGCTGGTTTCGATTGGTCCGGATTTTCAGTATTTTGTTGATGTGAAAAAGATAATCTAGCCTCGGCGGGCTTATTTGGATTTTGTAAATCGGGTCTTGTAGCCTCAGGCTCTTGGCTCGCTCCAAAAGATAGTCTTACGTTACTTTGACGACCAAAGTCAGTTGAAGGCTTTAGCGGGGCAAGTTCAGAGAGAGTTGTCCCCTCCTCCTTTGCTGCCACTTGAGGCTTAATCTGCTTATCTGGTTCAAATTTTGGCACTTTTATGACCTTTATTGGCCAGCCTTAGCTATAGAGCCATTGACTGGAAAAAACGAATAACTACCCATTTGTAATGTTATAGTTAATTCTTCAGAAAAAGTGCTTTTAAAAGACCAGTAATTTTAACATCTTATCCAAATGAAGGGATGAGAGCCCTCTACTGGGACATCAGCTCTCTGTGTAAGATATCGCAGTTTCAGCTTGTTGCTGCTTTTTGAGGGGTTGAAAGACTAGTTTTTTCATTAGCTGTTCGCCTAGTGGCGGAAGCCAAACTCCGATAACGGAAACAAGTTTATTACCTATACCAGGAATTAAAAAACTTCGTTTCTTCTCTATTGATATTTTAATCATCGAGGCCAAAGTTTCAGGTTCCATTCGATTGTGAGACTTAGAGTTTTTAGGGCTGTAGCGTTCAGCGTGAGGTGTTCGTGTTGGGCCCGGGAAAATAGTTAGGACGGTAATGCCGCTTTCTTTAAACGAGTTTCGAACAGAATTAGCCCAGGAGGTAACACCATCTTTTGTGGCAGCATAAACAGATGCCCCTGGATAAGAGAGGAATCTCGACATTGAGGATACGAAAGCAATTGTTCCCCCAGATTTAAGGAGGGAACTTCGCAGAGCCAAGGAGCTTAAAGCCATGGTTGAAGTCAGGTTAAGGTCAATTACTTCCAACTGTTCTTCTATATTGCTGTCGATGAAAGGACCTGCGCAGCTTATACCAGCATTTAGAACTAGTGCGTCAGCTCTTGGGATGTCCTCTGAGGAAATCATCCTTTCAAGTTTAACAATATCTTGATTATTGGTCAGGTCCAGTTCGATCTCGGCAAGACCCTTTCGGGGTTCATCTTTACTCACTACCTTGTCAATGCCCGTGACTTTCCATCCTTCAGAAAGGTACAGCTCTTTGAGGGCTGAACCAATACCGCTGGAGCTACCTGTAACTATCAAATGTTTTTTCATTATTTTGTCGCCACTGATAGAAGTCCAGCGATTCGCCTACCAGCAAATGCAACTAGTTTGTTACCTAAAGAGTCAGAGCCTAAGTTAAGGTCAGTACTGATAGCTTCTACAATTTTTTCAGCAACTGATCGGGGGGACTTTAGTTTATAGCCTTCAACAGTTTGAGCGGGTACACCGGCCTTTTGATGCATGCCAGTACTGGTTCCCCCGGGCTGAAAGACTAAAACAGAGCACTGTCCTTCTAGTTCTATTCTAAGGCTACGGGCGAAAGAGTCTAGAGCAGCTTTGCTGGCGGCATAGCTGGCGAATTCTCTGCATGGCATATTAGACATAACCGAACTAATGAAGACTATCTTGCCAGAGGATCGGCTTAGTTTAGGTAAAAGACTGTGAGTAATTTTAATTGGAGACTTTAAATTAATTTGGATCAACTCTTTGAGTTCGTTTCTGCAAACCTCTTTTACCTCTTGATACTTCCCAATAGCAGCGCAATGAATAAGTAAGTCTATCCGGCTAATACCTTTTTTATTTAGGTGTTCAGTGAGTATTGAACTTCCACCACTTTTGCTAAGGTCCAGCTGGAGATAGTTGCCCTCCTTAAAGATTGCGGAGTCTAGGTCCTCTAGGGACCTCCTTCCGATCAGTACCAGGTTTTCGGATTGATCAAGGTAGTGCTTTGCCAATTCGAGACCAATGCCGGAGGTGGCCCCGGTGATTATAATAGTATTCATCATTTTTTAATCATCTCATAAAAAACTTTAATTTGCCCCACAGTTACCCACAGGTTTTTAGCGTTTTAAAAAGACGAGAATTATTGAAACTGCCCACTGGAGTTGACGAAATAACCCCTGTGCCCTGAATTTAGGTTAGCTTAGGAAGTGATTTTGTTAAGTAATAATTGCGATAAAATTAGTCAGGACTGGGTCTTCTTAAGAAAGAGTTTTGA
>CALIEE010000185.1 GCA_938022485.1 uncultured bacterium
AACATACAAATCCCCAAAATAAGATGAGGTCTCCTGTAATTCCGCCGCATTTTTAGTATAGAATTAATCAGGAATCAAGTGGTCCTGAAAACCTTTCTGGGTTCAGATGCTCCAACTACGGATAAGGATTGGGCTTCTTTATAATACCCTTGGTTTAGGAAATTTTAGACTCCAGCTTTAAAACTATAATCCTAGCTAAGAGTTATCAGTCTAGGTCTTGCCTTTTTGGAATGGGAGCCTGTATTTTCTCACAGTATAATAATTCAAAACCAAATTCGATAGGAAAGCGGTGTTTAGAGGCCAATTTTTCAAATCTTCAGCTTTCTTAATAGCTAGCTTGGTAATTCTGTGGACTCTAGGTTTACACCAAAGCAAGCCAAGTAAAGCTATTTTGTCAGACCGTTTTCCTTTTAGAATAGAGCTTGAACTCTGCCCTGAGTTCCCACTGGGTGGGGTTGATGTTTCAGTAAAGTATCGAATTGGAATTGATCCTAATTTCGCTGAAGCTGAAATAGTTGCCTCGTCGATTGACTCAGACTCTAACACAGGCCTGTTCGATATTTTAATTCCCGCACAATTTGGAACGAGCGATATAGCAGTTGCTGCTTTTTGCAGAAACTCCTTTGGCGAAAGCATAGCTTCAAATCAGGTGCTAACCAGTAACTGTGAATCTCTTACGACAATCGACAGTGATCTTGATGGTCTCTCCAATGCCACTGAAGATTTAAATTGCGATAATTTTTATAGCCCCGGGGATACTAGTAATCCAGATAACCTAGATACCGATGGTGATGGAATTCGTGACTTCACAGAGCTACTAACCCAAACCGACCCTAACAACCCCGGTAGCAGCCCTCGTCCCAAGATTTTCAAGGGCATGGCTTTTGATCCAGACGGAGATGGCAATTCCAACTCTGTGGCTTTTAGACCCGATTCAGGAACCTGGTTTGTAAAAGACTTTGTATCTGCTGGTAATAATATTGCAGTTCAGTTTGGGGCCCAAGGTGACATACCTTTTACCTATCAATCGGCTGGGTCACAGACTTCCGATCTTGGAGTGATACGGCTGATCGGGAACGACTATCATTGGTTTTTTCGTGGAGCCGGCTTCATCGGTTCCCAAGGCCAGGCACTAAATAACTTAAGCTTTGGTATATTTGGAGATAATGTAATTATGGGCCCTTGGGAAAGGGCTGGTGTCAGCAACCCTGCTGTTGCACGACTCGTGAACGGCACCTGGTTTTTTAATATTTTAGAATCAGGTGGCAATACACGAGTAGAAATTTGGGGTGGGAATGGAGATATCCCGGCAGTTGCTGACTATGATGGTGATGGACTTTTCGACATTGCAGTTTATCGACCCTCAACTAATAAACTCTTTACCATAAACTCCAGTGATGGAGTTATTCAAATTCTCGAGTTTGGAACCTTTACAGCCGAGTTCTCGTTTCGAGGAGACATCACAGGTGATGGAAAGGATGACATCACTTTCTGGGAACCTATAAACGGAATGTTTACGAGCCTACTTAGTGACCAAGGTTTCGATGACCGCCTTGGAGCTTTGAGAGATCCTGGCCATTTCTTGGAGATGCAGTTAGGACTGATAATAGTTCACCTCCCTCTCTCTAGGAATCTTCAAGATGGAAAGGAATTATTGACTGTGGTCGATCACTCCACTGGCTTCAGATTTATTCGTCCAAACAATGACCCAGCGGCAGATATAGTTGCAGAACAGTGGGGCTTGCCCGGCGACTCTCTGGGCTAGAGGAATGACTTCCCTTGAGAAAGTCTACTGAAAAATGAAAAAAGTCTTTAGTTGCCTACGCCTTTTCAATCAGAAAGTGAAATTCATCTGATTTCGGAGCCATACACGGTCCTTCAATAACCTTTAAAGGGCAGACATTTTCCGAGATCCATTGAAGTAGATTCTTTACATCAGTTGGAACAAACACATGAAAATGGATACTATAATCTTCATCAAAGAGTTTCTGAGCTTCTTCAATCGCAGCTTTCCCTGTTTTTTCATGAACATGAATCGCATAGTCTAGGAAGTGCTCAAAGTCTCTCTTCTTCGAAGGCTGCTGATAATCTAATATCAGGTGCTCAAGAGTAGTGCGCATTCGATTTTTATCAAAAATAACTCTTTTGTCAGGCACGATCAGGTATAGGAGACCTCCCGTTCTGGTAACACGTAACCAATTCTCAATTGCCGCTATTGGGTTCGGCATATGCTCAATCACATGAGCTGAGACAACGAAATCGAATTGCTCGCTCTGTACTCCTTCTAGGGTACTGGCATCTCCGAGAATATCTGGTTCAACCAAGGGCAAGTCATTCAACTCAGGGTAGTGGCTTCTCAAATCAGCGACAGAGTAACGATCGATGTACTGCACATTCATACTATTGTGTTTTTGCAAAGGACGATGCAGTGGCCCTATCTCCAGCCCATCTCCTGACAACTTAGAAGAGAAATGCTCTCGCCAGTCTTTGAAATCAAATGCCTCGAGTTCTACTTCTACAATCTTAGCCTGAGGAACTTGAGAATCATTTTTAGCGAACCTTTGCCCGCGGGAACTACCCTTTACAAAATTGGTTTCTTTCGAGTTGGGCAAATTAGCCATACCCCGATCAAAGGCACTGCGGGACTTACGCTTGACCCGCCTCAGCAGCTCTACCATTTCCTTCCCTCTTTGGCTCTCTTCCAATTCTCTATCCTTAAAGTGCAGGTACTTTACAGCGCCATAATCCAAAAGCTATAAACTAACGATGTAGTCTACCAACCAAGTTAACGAGCGGAGAATATTAATGAGTAACTTACTTCAGTCAATCATCAGTTCACAGGGTGGCGCAATTGTTCAACAAATTGCTAAGCAACTAGGTGTAAATCCTCAAGTAGCAGAACAAGCTGCGTCTCGTCTAGTACCTGCTCTCTCTAGGGGAATTCAAAAAAATGCTGAGCAAGAGGGTGGTTTAGACTCTCTACTAGGTCTACTTGGAGCAACGAATAACTCCCAATTTATGGACAACCCCAACCAACTAGGCAGCAATGATTCCATAAACCTGGGTAATAATATTTTAGGCCAAATCTTCGGAAGTAAGGACGTTAGCCGCAACGTTGCAAGTCACGCAGCCAATGAAACAGGTTTAGAAGCTACTCTTCTTAAAAAGATGTTACCGCTTCTTGCTTCGGCAGCAGTCGCCTCACTAGGAAAACAAAGCCAAGATCAACAACAAGCAAACGCAGGTTTTGACCTTGGTGCCCTTTCAAGCTTTTTGGATGCTGATAAAGATGGCTCTGTCATGGACGACGTCCTGAGACTAGCTCAAAGGTTTTTTTAGACTGATTCAGTAGAGGCGCTCATTCTAGAAATGAGTGCCTCTTGTATAAAAAAACTAAAATTTGTCTTTCAAACCAGACTTTATAGCCTTCGCCACCTCTTGAGATAAAATTTCAAAAGTAACTGGCTTTTCAAGGGCTATCAAAACCCCAGCTTCTACTACATCTTCCTCTGCTACGTCTTCACTATAGCCGCTGCACAAGATGACCGGCAGCTCCGGGTTAACAGCTAATACTTTTTTAGTAAGCTCGAGGCCGCTAATCTCAGGCATAGTCTGGTCAGTGAGAATAAGATCAAAACAACCTGGATCTTCTTCAAACTTTTCCAAAGCTTCTACAGAACTGTTGTAGGTAGTAACTTCGTAACCTAGGTACCCAAGCATCTGACTAATCATCTTACCAAGCATCCTCTCGTCGTCTACGACCATGATGCTTCCAGATCCCATCACCAATTTTTCTTTTTTAATCTTTTGCGCACTCTCTACTGCTTCATTAATTGGAAAATATAGTATGAACTCTGTTCCCTTACCTACTTCGGTCTCAAGCCTTAGTCCACCGCCATGCTCGTGCATCACTCCCAGTACTACTGACAAGCCAAGACCCGTGCCTTCCCCGACTTTCTTAGTGGTAAAAAAAGGCTCAAAGACCTTAGACTTAATGGCAGGGGGCATGCCCGGACCTTCATCAGCTATACTAACCCGTGCGTAAAGGGCTGGAGCTAGAGTTCCACCTTCAACTGGAACCTCTTCAGTGGCCTCTACTTCTTCGATATTAACCGTAAGCTTGCCACCCTTTTTGCTCATTGCCTGAATAGCGTTCGTGCAAATATTCATTACTGTTTGGCAAACCTGAGTGGAGTCACCGGTGAAAACAGAAAGTTCATCAGCAACCTTAAACTCCAAGGAAATATTTTTGGTAACCCTAGGGGTGATTAGTGACTCAACTTCTTTGGTAATCTTGCTCAAGTTTACAGCTTCTTCTTTTTTCTCCTTGTAGCGACTAAAGATCATAATCTGCTCGACTAGCTCTTTACCTCGCTGACTGGCAGTAATCACTTCTTGCAAGTGGGGATGAGCTTTATTCTCTTCACCAATCATGCGCATTACAATCTGGGTGTAACCCATTACTGAAAAAAGTATATTATTAAAGTCGTGAGAAATTCCACCTGCTAGCCTACCCACAGCCTGCATTTTAGTAGCTAGTTGAAGTTGGTTTTGAAGATTAGCATTAGCGTTTTCAGCATCTCTAATACTGGTCATATTTCGAATAACACCAACTACGGCGTCGTTGTTAAAGGGAAGCAATCTTACTTCAAAATAAGCAACTTCTCCCCCATAATTAACGTTATATTCAAAAGAGCCCATTCGATTTTTACTAATCACCAAGGCAATTATGGACTCTAATTCTCTGGCACCCACAGATGTGACAAGCTCAGACATCTTTCTGCCCAAAGGTTTCTTACAACTTGGAAAAGGGTTCCTTTGCTGACCCGTTTTAAGATCCAGAATTGTACAATCACGCCCCAATCGAACCAACATGTCCGGAAAAGAGTTTAAGATCGCACCCAACTCAATATTGGCTGACTCCATCTCCCTGGAACTAATATTCATACTGCGTTCAAGCAGATCTCTTTCCTCTTTAAAATCATCATAGGCACTCTCCACTAGCTTCAACAAAGAGTGAATTTGTTCGCTCTGTTCTTTAGGATCAACACCAACTTTGCGAAGCTGGCGTTGAAGCAATTTATGTTTTACTTCCACTAGTCTTTCTCTCCGATGACTGTAACTGTCATTGTTTGATTGTGTAGTTGACAATTACCTTCTTGGGATATGGGTGAAAGCTCACCATAGGAATAGAAGCCTGATATGCTAACTCCATCCCCAAGAACTTCTCTAACAGCTTCAATTTCCTCTTCCACCCTTTGCTTCAAAACTATTTTTCGTCCAACACAACTAACGAGCAAAGCAAAGCTATTCTGTGAAGCCATCTCGCTTGCAACAGCTTGAGCTGCGTTTTCAGCTCCTTCAATTAAATCATCATTATTTGCTCGCATTAATCTTACCACTGAATCTTGAGGAATATCCCCAGCGAACGTAATGGTCTCTTGCTCCTGATCAACCGCAAGAATGGTTCTAACTATAGATTCCTCACAGTCAGGCTTTTCCACTGCTAGAGGAAACAAAAGTCCAGAGGAAGGAAGTTCAGCAGCGTGTTTTTTACCTAGGTAAGATTTATAAACAGAAAGAGCAGACCTACTGTCCAGCTCGTAAAGAACATTTCCCTCAGATTTAGTTACCTTTCGCTGAGGACCAAAAGGAATCCAACCCCCATAAGAAGCAGAGCGAATATCTAGACTATCACCAAAAAGACCAACTCCAACTATAAGATTGCCTCCAATTCTGTTTCGATCAATAACTAGAGTCTTTTCGAAACTAGCACCATCCCCGGAAAGTCCACCTGACACAGTTACTCCTTCAGGTAAATTCTCTGAAAGGCCTTGAATCAACTCAGTTCCATTAATATCTAGTCCAGGGGAAAAAACTAAAACATGCCTGAGATCCCCCTCTTCAAACTGTTCCCCGAGGCGCCCCCCCGCACTGTAACTACCGTCTCCACCTTCCAACTCAGCAACGTTTACCTTGACTCTAGCATTTTCAAAGGAAATAGCTGAAATTACGATCGAATCATCCAGAACCTCTTGGTTTATAATTTCGCCAGCTGTAGAACAACCAACTGAAGGCGCTTCTGGGAAAGCTCCAACAATCTCATCAATCAACCCCCCTCTAGATAAAGCGCTTCGTCCACCAAAAATGAGTACCAAATTAGCGTTTCTGTCTGACTTAGGAAGTTCAGGCGACCAGCCTTGACTTTCAGACCATGTAAACTGAGTGACTTTCACGAGAACCTCCTGAACACAAACAATGTAAACTGAATAAATTTAGAATGGTCGACAGACCAAAAGCGCTAGCCTGAAGAACTTATTCTTCAGACGGAGCGCCAGCAGAAGCTTCACCACCTGTTTTGGTGATCTTAATCTTATCCGCGCCCTTAGAAGCTTCGTCTATTTGATATTGAATTTCACTAAGTAACACATCTAGCTCAACAGGTTTTTTCAAAACCTTGATAGCACCCATCTGTTCCGGACTTGAAAGCGATCTGTTTGGATTATTAGGATCTGGCCCACCAGAAATTCCTAGAATAGGGATTTGCTGATTAACTTCTCGAATTTTGGCAGTAACATAAAGGCCATCTATACCAGGCATAAACAGGTCAGTGATAACTAGATCAACGTTATTCTTCCAGAACGTCCTAAGTCCTTCTTCTCCACTCGCAGCACTTAGAACTTCATAGCCCTCACTTTGCAGAAAGAGTTCATACATTTTTCTGATTTGATCATCATCATCGATGATTAAAATTTTGTGCACAACGAGACCCTCCGGGGGAAAAAGTTAAACCAAGCCAAAACCATTTAGTCTTTACTGAAAAACCCAACTTGTTTGATAACTATCGGCTCGGTTAAAGGATAAGATGAGGAGGAATTTTAAAAGGTTTCCCTAAAGTGAAGGGATCTTACCAAACTAAAAGGACAAAAATAGCCAAGTGCCTAGATTGACTCTTATTCTTCGTAGAGAAAGAAGTTATTGACCTTATTAGATAGCAACACAAAGACGGCGCTGAAGGAGCAAAGCAACCCTCCAATAAAAAAGAAAGAAAAAGATACTGGCTGCTCCATTAAACGACTAAAAGCATAGTAAAAAGCTAAGCCAGTGAACAGAACGCAGCGAGCTATTAAAAGGTTTTTAGCGAATGGTTTTCTAGAAGTTAAGTTGTATAGAATGAAAATCAAAATTCCCAAGTCTATTAAAGCCTCTCCCCCGATTCCTTCACCCAAGCGAAAAATGTAGCAAAAGTGAACTAATAACCAACTAAGCAGAATAAGAATACTAGCCCTAATCAGCTCCTTTTTACCCTCTTCCCTTCTTTGGCTACTAAGCTTCTGCTTAGACCGAACACCGTGCTTGATATCAGCAAGTTCTGCCTCTCGCTCCTCCTTAGGGCGATGAGAACGAGCCTTAGGAGCACAGTCTCTGCAATAGGCCTCCCCTTGAGGAACAGGTTTCGCACAAAAATTACAAAACATTAGTCGGCTTCTTCACTTTATATCTTGTTGAAGACATTTATCGCGCTTAAACTAGAGGTAGTATAGTTTGCCGGCCGAAACCTGTCACCAACCAAATTGTTGGTCGGACGAAGGTTATCGGTCTGGTGTCAAATTCCGAGATCAGAGAAGAAGGAAATTTCAAATGAAACGTGTAGGTCTGACCTTGGCATCAGCTTTTATTGTCGGAGTTCTCTTTACCGTCGGCACTCCAAGATTACAGATTATTTCTAATCAACTCTCAGTGGGGCTTGAGGCTACTAGGCTACCGGCAAAGGAATTTTCGAAATCTAGAGATCTCACAAAATTTCTTAACAGAGCCAAAACTTCGGTGAGACTTCCTGGAGACATTTCTAATGATGAGCTAAAGCAATTTCACACCCCTAGCTTTTCTAAAGTTCGAACGGTTTATTTTCAAAACTGCTCGATCAATAAATCTGGACTTAAACACCTCAGCCATTCTCCTATTGAAAAGCTGTTCCTTTCTGGCTGCTCGGTTAAAGATGAGGAAGCAAGCGAAATAGCAGCTCTAAAAAACCTAAGAACTCTTTCCCTAAATGAAACTTGGGT
>CALIEE010000186.1 GCA_938022485.1 uncultured bacterium
AAGAAGTGGATATTCACTGGCGCTTAATTCAAGAGCAGTTTTCGATCAAAGACCGAAAGCTTGAATTGTTTCAAGGGTCGGTAAACTTGGAGCATCAAGGCATTAACTTTAATACTCTGTCCTTGGAATTGCATTTTTTACTTGTTGTAATTCAAGCTTATAAAACTCTCTGGCAAGAATTAAAATACTTAGTTGATATTGAACAGGCTCTTTCTTCGGGTAAGCTAGACTTAGAAGTGGTTTCCGAATTAGCGAGAAACTCTGGAATGGAGACTATACTACTGTTCAATCAGGCAGTTTGTGCTGGTGTCTGGGACAGAAAAATCTCTGGTGGAGGAGAGTCTGAAAGTTTTCCCAGTTGGTTTGAATCTTCTCTTCAGCTGGTTTTAGAGCGTTTGGAGAACGGTCAGGAAATCTCTGAATTTGAACGTTTGAAGATCGAGCTTTCATTTCGAAGTTCGTTGGCGAATAAGGTAAAGTTTATCTTCAGTAGAACTTTTATTCCGCATGAGAGAGACTGGGAGCTAGGACTTCCGAATGGCCTGTTTTTTCTATATTTTATTATTAAACCCTTCCGGGTAATTTTTAATGGACTAAAGGGGGCTTTAGGTTTGTGAGCAAGAAGGATCGACTAATATTAGCGATTGATCAGGGAACCACCTCCTCGCGGGTGATTGCCTATAACCTTCAGGGCGAGGAAGTGCACTCTGCTTCTAGACCTCTTCCTATTTACTATCCCGAGGATGGCTGGGTTGAGCAAAAGCCTGAGGAGGTTTGGAGTTCTGTTAGTGAAAGTTTAGAAGAGGTTGTTTCAGCTATTAACCTTGAAAGTGTTCTTGGTCTTGCTGTCACTAATCAAAGAGAGACAGTGGTCGCTTGGAATCCTGAAACTGGAGAAACTCTTTCCCCAGCAATTGTCTGGCAGTGTCGCCGTTCCAAAGATATCTGCGCTCGTTGGAAAGAGCAGGGAAGAGAGGCTGAAATTAAACGAAAAACTGGTCTTGTCGTGGATGCCTATTTTTCAGGGAGTAAAATTCTTTGGATGCTTGAGAATATTTCAGGTCTTAAAGAAAAGGAAAAAAAGGGGGATATTGTTTTTGGGACCATGGATACTTGGGTGGTCTATAAGCTTAGCCAGAGACTTGAGAGAGAGGCAGTTGTTACTGAGCCATCGAATGCTTCGAGAACTATGCTCTTTGATATTAATCAAGGTGACTGGGATCAAGAACTTTTAGAGGCAGTTGGAGTTTCCAGCTCTAGTATGGCCAAAGTTTTAAAGTCGGATGGTGATTTTCCTAGCGCCAATATTAAAGGAAAAGAAATTCCAGTTCTTGCCATTTTAGGTGACCAGCAGGCTTCACTAAAAGGACTATCTTGTGACCAAGCTGGTCAAGCCAAGTGCACCTTTGGCACTGGAGCTTTTCTTTTAGTTAACGAGGGTGAGAAAGTTTCTGCTCCAGGAGAGGGATTACTTTCAACTGTGGCCTGGCAAGCAGGGGAAGGTAAGTCTATCTACGCCACTGAGGGCAGTGTTTTTATGGCAGGGGCTTTGGTTCAATGGCTTCGGGACAGCTTGGGAATTGTGGAAAGTGCTGAAGATACTGAATCACTGGCTGCCGAAGTTGAAGATTCTGCGGGGGTAGTAGTTGTTCCAGCCTTTACTGGGCTTGGAGCACCTCACTGGGATCCGGATGCGAGGGGCATGATTGCAGGTTTAACCAGAGAGAGTAATTCAAAGCATATTGTTAGAGCTTCGCTTGAAGCTGTGGCTTTTCAGGTTCGAGACCTTCTTTCAGATTTTCCTAGTCCTGTTAAGAGCATTAAGGTGGATGGGGGAATGAGTAAAAACAAACTATTTTGTCAGATGCTTGCTGATATTTGCCAAATACCGGTTGAAGTTTCACCCAAGGTTGAAGCTACTGCTTTTGGTGCAGCTAGGCTTGCAGCAGAGAGCTTAGGGCATGATGTTTCTCTCGGAGGATTTAGTTTGTTTTCGGGAGAGAAGAGTCAGACCGTAGTTCCTTCTGAGGTTGACCAAAGACTTGAGAAGTCAATTGAGTTGTGGGAGCGAGCTGTTGAGCGGTCTAAAGGGTGGAGTGGGTGAGAAAATCAATCGCACTTTTTATTTAGCCGCTTGGTTGTTGTAAAAATTAACATTCAAAAATTAGGATTGAAATTTAGAATTGAGAATGAAAAGAGAGTGGGAACTGAAAAAAAAAGAACACGCAAGCGACAAAGTTCGTCGCTTGCGTTTAAACCACTCTTTACTGGGTAACGATCATTTCATCGTCATCAGGTATTTCATCTGATGCTGATGATGAGTCTAACAGGAAGGGTTCGTTGCTACTTTTTTGATTGTCGGGAGTGTCTACCTTGTCCGTCTTCGATTTGAAGGGAACAAGCTTTACTCTCCACTGACTTTCATCAGTAGCCATTAGCCCACCTATTTTAGTACCCTTGAAGATCAGCGCAAGGTTTTGATGAGGCTTGAATCCTGGGGCGAAAACGAAGGTAACATCTTTATCTCCTTTTCCACCTTTTTTCTTGCCAGGGGCAAACCAGAGACAATTAATCCCAGAGTCCTTGCCTCCCCATCCCTGTCGCTTACAGCAAACATTTTTCCAGAAAGTGAAATTTTTCACTCCCTGAACTGTGCTAGCAAAGACGGATTCCGGGTCGTTAAACAATCGGGATCGTAGTCTTATAAACTCCCCATCAAACTTAGTCAGGCCCCAGGAATCATTGTAATCTCCTAGAATCCGACAGAGTGAGTAAGTATGAGGTGTGACCTCTTGGAGTCTTCGGGCCAACCAGTTAGGATGACCTTCTGATCTGTCCAAGTTACGCATGTTATCCATGCTAGGGCCAGAAAATTTCATGTAGCTACAACTGTTTCCAGCTGCATCTTTCAGAAGCTTCGGGGTGATGCTCCAAACCTCAATTCGAAAGGGGTTTGGACCCTTTCTCTTTGAAGCTCGGAATACAAGTTGATTTCCGTTACTAGGATCAACGTAAGAAGCCATTTGATCCTTGTTTCCAGGGCCAAAGGGAACCAAATACGATAAATCTATATTTGTGGCCTCAGTTATTCCACCCTCTTTTTTTACAAATTTGAGGGATGCTTTTTTGTCCTTCAGTTCAACGGTGTACATAATAAGGATTGCTCCAGTAGTTGAAAAAATTAGTTTAAACACATTGTGTGTCCGCCAAAGCGGTTCCAAAAGAACGTAAATTCTTCTCGAACCGCTTTGGCTAAACTTAAAACCATTTTTCAGTATTCCCACTGCAGCAAACAGGAAGCTTGCTGCAGTGAAAGTAAACTTTCTACTCAAATAAAAATTTAAAAAGATCGATGTGAGGCTAAACGCCAAGCATTATATCAGGTAAAGATTTAGAATTCACTTTTTAGAGAGATGGAACTATAGCTTCTCATATAGTTTAACCAGCTCGCCGCCTAGCTTAAATAAAGCAGTCATTTCTTCTCTATTAGCTTCAGGGAGATCTTGAGTTTGATCTGGATGGAAACTACCTGTCATTGCTCTAATAGCTCTACGTGGCCGGTCACCAAAAGTATCTTGGAACCTTTGCTTTACTGCTTGAAGAGCAGCTGGGCTAGCTCTTTCCAAGTCAATAGCTTTAACTTCGTCATAGAAATTAATTAGCTTCGATGCCTTGTCCATTTTGTCTCCAAAAGGGAATATTTTGAAGTCAAATCTATCAGGCATATTATCCATACGTGATCCAGCCGCTCCGGCAGATCTACCTTTAAGTCTATCGGTCCAAACGTTTTTAGCAGCATCTGGCATAGAGTCCCAAGATTTTAAGATATCTACTGGATTTCTGTTTCCACTACCGAATTGATTAACAGCAAAAAATCCAAAAGAGTCTTGAAGCTCAATGGATTCACTGTCGAGTCTGGCGTGCATAGCTTGTAGATCATTTAACTCTGAATCACTGAGGTTTTTCCATGCTTTGTATGTATCGTACTTAGCCCTATCTACATTTCCACTCCTAGTAATGCTTGAAACTAGGGTTCGATAGACTTGAACAAGTTTTGGAGTATCTGGTTCGAAATCTTTCCACCCTAAATTGTGTCTAGGGCCAGCGTTTCCAGGGTTAGGGTTTCCAGGATTTGGATTTCCTTGATTTGCTGAGTTTGCACCTCTGTTAGGATTTCCACCGGGATGAGGGTTTCCAGCGCCGGCATTTCCAGGATTAGGATTTCCAGCACCGGCATTTCCAGGGTTAGGGTTTCCAGGATTAGGATTTCCTTGATTTGCTGATTGTGCACCGGCATTTCCAGGATTAGGATTTCCAGCGCCGGCATTACTTCCAGCGTTTCCAGGGTTCCCCGCGCCAGCATTTGCACCAGGATTAGGATTTCCTTGATTTGCAGATTGTGCACCGGCATTTCCAGGATTAGGATTTCCAGCACCGGCATTATTTCCAGCGTTTCCAGGGTTGGGATTTCCTCCGGGATTAGGATTGCCACTATTTGCGTTTCCTTGAGTCGGGTTGTTCCCTCTAATGATGCCAAGGGCTTTACTAAATTTAAAGGCAGCAAGAGCTGCAATAGCGCCTCCTGCTACTGCAAGTGTATCGGAAAGATTTCTTCCGGTTTCGACAGTGGCGTCTTCAGCCGCAGCAGTATTACCATCTGCTAAGTGTGCTTTTCGCTGTTTCCACGATTCGTTGGCCTTATAGGCCCCAATGCCGGCAACAGCTGCCCCGATGGCTCCACCAACTAGACCAACTAACTTCATTGTAGCAAGAAAAGTAAGAGGTACTGGAGAAACTGCCACCAAAGTGGCACCAGCTACAACTGCACCAGTGACTTTGGCTGCTGTGATCAAGTTTTCTTTGGTAAAGGTTTCTTTTATGCCTTCGACTACACCTTTAGAAACAAGGCCGGTTGTTTTAAGCACGGGCATTTTTGTTGGGTCATTACCGGGAGCTGGTGCTACAGGTGCAGGTGCTACCGGAGCAGGCGCCACAGGTATTACCGGATCAGGAGTAGGCGCAACAGGAGCAGGAACTACAGGCGCAGGTTCTAGAGGCGCTATCGGAGCAGGAACTGGTACAGGAGTCAGTTGTTCAAAATCTTGGTGAATTCCACAATCAATTTTGTGCAAAGCATCTACCAAACCTTGGTAAGTCTTTTTACCAACTTGGCCTGTGGCTTGACCTTCCGGCATGATGTCATAACGCAGCTGAATTAGCTCAGTCATCTTTTTAGTCTGACCGCCAAAAATGGCATTTTCTTTTTGATCTACAATATTTTCACCAGGCTTTATAATATTGGTTGAAATGGCAAGTTCCCGCAGGACAGGATCTTTTTCCAAAGCTTGTTGCATTAGCGTTTGCCAGGTTTTGACGTCTTTCCCGCTATGACCCTTGGCGAGCATGGCTTTTGAGTGAGTTGCGTTTTTGATGTAGCTCATCTCGGCATCTTCGGCCCTGTTGAGACGAATTTCTTCAAGATGAGCGGGGCCCCAAACTCTTGGGCCCATAGCTTCTTTTGGTAGACTTAATTTATCTAGATCGGATTTACCGACCTTTTGCGGCTCCAGCTCTTCGCAATCGTGACCGTTTTGATGCTTAGTAGCGTCTAGTGGAATACTCATTTTAAGATTTACCTATTCAATTTTACTTAATTACCTCTGTGATAGTTCTGTTATGGGTATTTGTGGGGAAATGTTGCATTAAGTCCCATCGATTGTTTCAGGTTAACTACCTTAATTTATTGAAGTTCTCTAGGATAGTAATTCCATATTTGAGGAATCAGGTCTTGGGGTAACCTAGTTTATAGTGCTGACTATTTAGTATAGAAGGTCCGTGCCAATCGTTTTGATTAAGGCTATCCTCATTCTTTTAGTAAATTTTATGAAATATAGACTTTCAACTCTTGTTTTAGCCCTATCCCTCGTTTGCTTGGTCCTTCTAACTTCTTGCACGCAGGAAACTCAAAACCGTCTGGGCCGGGCAGTTCAAAACTGGACTGGAACGGATGGAATCTTGGAAATCTATGCTGGGGAGAAACTAGTTAGAAAATTTATCAAGATTGATAAATTGACCACTGCTTCGTCTACTCATGGTCCAAACACTACTCGGCCCTACAGATATGGCTACGGAGTTTTAGACGAAAATTTTAACGGGCTTCATGACGACGGAGAGAGTAAAGTCTATTTCGAGTTCAGTGACTATTCTACATCTTACATATTCTATGAGTCGCCTAAGAAGAGTGGGTAGGGTGGTAATCCGCTTTAACGTTCTTTTTGCCATTATCTTATCTGGATTTTTTAAGCCTGCGCTGGGCGAAGATCTAAGTCTTGAGAATTTTCTTGAGACCTTGAAAAGAGAGCACCCTTTTGTAGAAGCCCAGCTGGCCTCCGGTCGTGTAGCTGAGTTCGAGCGAGACTCAGAACTGGGTGGGCGTGACTGGAAATTTAATGCCTCCCTGGGCTATGGATACAGGGAACCATCCGAGCTGGGGCTCGCTGTCTCTGAAAGCCATACAGACTTGGGGCTCGATGCCTCACTAAGTAGAGAGATCTGGGAAACTGGAGGAGAGTTTTCAGTTAGTATCTTTGACCGTTTTGAAAATACCCGCTCTCGAGTTGCTGCTCAACCCGAGCTTGGAATTTCTTCTAGTGCCTTCTTTGTACCCGATTTTTATCAAAAAGGAGTGTTTCTAGGTTACAACCAGCCTTTGCTCAAAAACAGAGGAGGCACTCTGAATACAGTTCAGTATGAACTAAAAAACTTTGACTCTTTACTAGCTAAAGTTAGAAGCGCTGAAACCTCAGAAAGCTTTTTACTGGAGGCTGCTAGGCTTTATTTGACCTGGGCAGAGCTTGAAGCCAAAAAGAGAATTCTAAAAAAGCGTGTTAAGTTATCGGGATCTCAACTTAACCAAACCCGCCGAATGACTGACGCGGGAGTAAAGGAAAACGAGGATCTTTTTCGCTCAGAGGAAAGTTTTTGGGCAATTAAAAAGAACTTAGCTTTAGTTGAGGCAAATAGCTTGGGTTTGCAGGAGCAAATTGGAGTTTTATTGGGCCGGCAGAGTGGAGAAGGGCTTCGTGTTAAATTCGATCTTTTGGCTAAGGTTGAGGACAGGACTGTTGAGGAATTGCGCAGTAAATTAATTAAGCAGTCTAGGGTCTTGAAACTTTTAAATTTGAACAAAGAACGAATTTTAAGAGAGATTGAAGCAAAAGAAGAAGAAGATGCTCATGACCTAGATCTTGAACTCAGAGCTGGGCTTACCGAAGGGGAGGAGTCTTACTTTAGTGCCTTCGAGGTTGAAAAACCAGATGTATCAGCAAGCCTAAATTACTCGAGAACACTAGGAGGAACCTCGAACAAGGCCAACCTTGCGCGGCTGGCTGCTAGAAAACTGCAAGTTGAAAAAGAATATCAAAGTGAACTTAATCAACTATTGGCCAGAGCAAGTTCCTTGGCTAAGCAGCTAACAAAGTACGGAGAAGTGATAGATGCGAATCGCAAGCAGCTTTCTAGTGCCGTTAGCAGGACTCGGAGTGAGCAGAAGGTGTACGAACAAGGTAGGGGAGATCTAAATTTTGTGATCCAGAGTCAGGACAGCGAACAGACGGCTAGGTTTCAGCTGTTTGAGCTAGGGGCCGCATATCAATCTTTGAGCCTAGAGCTTCAGGCT
>CALIEE010000187.1 GCA_938022485.1 uncultured bacterium
ACCGTCCCAGTGCCATCTTCAATAGGAAAAGATTTCTTTTCGATAACTGCCAGTTTGATTTTCGGGCGTCTCTGCAATAATTGCAAAGCTAAACAAAGACCAGCAAAGCCCCCCCCTGCAATCAAAACATCAAATTGGCTATGTTTAGCTAGCACGTTTCAAAATCAAAGAAGTATTAATTCCACCAAAAGCAAAATTATTACTCATAACGTATTCAGTATTTATATCCCTACAATCACCAACTATATAATCAAGCTCGGCGCATTCAGAATCCGGTTGTTCGAGATTTAAGGTTGGGCAAAATTTTTCTCGAATCATCATTTCAATAGAAATAGCAGCACTAGTAGACCCAGATCCTCCAAGTGAATGACCTAAGTGACCTTTAAAAGACGACACTGGAACGGAATCTCCAAAAACTGAGGCAGTAGCATGAGACTCTGAGATATCACCATGGGGAGTGCCGGTGGCATGTGCCGAGAGATAGCCAATTTTTCCTTTTTCCAACTCAGCATCGGCTAGGCAAAGGCGCAGGCATTGTTCGATTGTACTCTTACTCTGTTGAGTCATGTGCTCACCATCAGAGTTGGTAGCAAAACCAACCACCTCCGCCAGCGGCTTAGCCCCTCGAGCAATAGCATGCTCGAGGTCTTCCAAAATAAAGCTACAGGCACCTTCCCCGGTCACTAGACCATCCCTATTTTTATCGAAAGGCCTAGAAGACTTCTCAGGAGCATTCTTACCAGAGGAGGAAGCGTATAAAGCTTCGAAGATTACAGCTATGGAGGCATCTAGTTCCTCCGCCCCACCTGCAATCATTAAATCTTGCTGCCCACCACGAATCAACTCATAGGCATTGCCAATTGCTAGCGAACCCGAACTACATGCTGAAGAAGTTGGAACTATTCGACCACTAAGACCTAAAAAAACCCCCAAGTTAGCTGCACAAGTATGCCCCATCATTCTCAAATAGGTAGTAGCCTTAATTCCTCGAGTAGACTTTTCAAAGATAAAGCGACTGAAGTCCTTCAAGGCCTCCGGACTTCCTGTTCCCGAACCATAGGCAACTCCAACTCGAGGATTTCCTTTCAAGAATCCCCTATCCAATCCAGAATGTTCGAGGGCTTTAATACTGGCGTAAGCTGCAAGCATAGCACCACGACCCATCGAGCGTGTAACCTTATGATCAAAATGATCGGGAAAATCGAAGGGAGGAAGGGGAGCACCAATTGGGGCTCTAAAACCCTTATATTCCGCCCACTCCTCAATTACCTTAATGCCACAGTTCCCTTCAAAAATAGAATCAACCGTCTCCTCTAAACTTAGGCCAAGAGGAGAAAGTAGACCAATTCCGGTTACTACCACACGCCGCACTAGAACATTCCTCCGTTCAATACCAAAGTTTGACCGGTCATATATCCAGCCTCTTCAGCAAAAAGAAAAGATACAGAACCAGCTACCTCTTCAGTAGTTGCTAGACGACCCATTGGAACAGCCTTAACAAGTTGTTCTCGAATTTCATCTTTCAACATTTCAGTTTCCACGCCGCCTGGTGCCACACAATTAACAGTAATCCCTCTGGAAGCTAACTCCTTACTCAGAGATCGGGTGGCTCCAATCAATCCTGCCTTGGCAGCACTGTAATTTACCTGTCCCCTGTTCCCCACTAAGCCAGAAATCGAGCTAATCACTACTATTCGACCCTTGTCTCTGAGTTTAATCATAGGCATAATTAAGGGGCGAAGAACGTTAAAGAATCCGCCTAAATCAGTATTAATAACTTGGTCCCACTGTTCCTCAGACATCCCTGGGAAAGGACTGTCTTGATGAATACCAGCATTAAGAACAGCACCCCAAAATGGCCCTCTCTTTTCTAGCTCTAGCTCTAGTGCTTCCTTAACCTGCTTTCGATTAGAAACATCAAAGGCAAGAAAACTACTTTCAGGAGAAAGTTCTCTGACTTGTCTAAGAGTTTCAATGGAATCTGCGGACTCTTCGCGCCCATTAACAACAATAACAAAACCCTGACTAGCTAATTTGATCGCTATCTCTCTGCCAATACCCCTGCTTGACCCAGTTACCAAAACTCTCTTCATCAAGCTGTATCCAAAATTGTAAGTTCAGCCTTCACCAAAATTTCCTTAGCCGCCCCAGAAAGAACTGCTCCGGAAACATTAAAAGCGCTGCCAACATTGGCAGTCCAAGCCACATCCACAAAAATCTCCTCAGAGCTTGCCCATCCGGAAGAATTAAACTCCAAGCCTTTAACTCTAACTATGGCTCCGGACGGGTTGAACTCTCTAGCGATCTCTTTATGACCGATCACTTCACCCACAATTTTCCCAGCAAGCGCTGCTTGAGCAATATATTCAACCCCTGAACAAGAGCTAACTTCTCCTTCCAACCACAACGAGGATTTAGCTGTTAGTTTAGATCCCTTACACAGGGCAGAACCTGGACCGACCTCTAAAACTCTATCAACCAAAACAATACCTGGCCCATGCGGCATAAAGTCTTGAAAAGATGTTTGAAGCACTGGCTCTATGGCTTCTCTTTCCAGAACCTCGACCAATTCCATCTCAGCGTTGACCTCGGCCTAATGCGATACAACAATTGCTACCCCCGAAGGCAAATGAACTAGAAAGAACTATTTCCTCATCTGAAACCTCAGCAAGTTGCTTTTCTTTAACCAGCGAAATTTCGGGTAGCTCTTCATCTAAAACTCCATCCCAACGATGAAAGGGTAGGTATTCCAAACCAGAATCGTCAAGCAAAGAATAGCAAATAGCAGCCTCAAACGCTCCTGCTGCTCCAAGCAAATGTCCTGTAAAGGGTTTTGTCGAACTACATGGAACATTTAATCCCAGTGCTTTTTCAACTGCTCGACTCTCCATGGAATCATTATTTAAGGTTCCAGTCCCATGTAGGTTAAGATAAGCAACCTGTTCAGGTTTAGCACTAGCATCCTCTAAGGCTAGCTCTATTGCCCTAGAAGCACCTGATCCTGTCGGGTCAGGGGAAGCAACATGCCAAGCATCAGAGGACTCTCCTACTCCCTTCAACTGAATACCCTCAGTGCTTTTAATAAGCACAAAAAGGCTTCCTCCTTCTCCAATATTAAGCCCATCTCGATTCTTACTCATCGGATTGCAAATCCCATTAGAGATCAACTCTAAAGAATTGAAACCATTAGCTGTGGTTTTACAAAGACTATCCACTCCACCTACAATGACAGCATCGCAAACTCCAGACTCCAAAAGAGCTCTCCCGCTAAAGAACACCCGGCCCCCTGAAGAACAAGCAGTTGAAATGGTGTAAGCAGGTCCCGTCACTCCCGCAAGATCAGCAAGAAGCTTAGCGCCAGCTCCGAGTTCTTGATGAAAAAACTTATAGCTTTCAGGAAAAGAACCGCTGCTATGTTTTTCCATGAAAGGATTCTCTGCTCCATCCACACCAGAAGTACTGGAACCAAACACGACAGCGATTCTGGCTGGCGAAAAAGTTTTCTTTAATTCATCAATCTCCGGCTGGACACCTTGGTAAAGTCTGTAAACAAGTCGAGAGAACCTGCAATCAAAGTCTTCGAAGCCTTCAGGCAGACCTGACAGCTCTGATAAAACTTCTCCAATTTCAGGGGAATGCTCTCCAAAGTAGCTCCTATCCTTAACTAAAAAATCTCGAACCGGACGAGCGTCAAGACTACGCACTGTTTCTTGGTAAGAAGATCCAAGAGAACTAAGACAACTAACTCCAAAAAGTTGGACTGAGGATGACATAAACAAAAATAGAAAACCTACCTAACCTACTACTGTCAATTCCGTCTGGGCGTTAAATAAGACTGTATCCTCGCAAACAGGGAAAAAGATCGTATCAACCGCAATCGCAGAAATAATTCCAGCATCAAGGGGTGCATTTGCCCTTATCGTAAAACTAATTTCGGCATCGCTATCCCCACTTGGATTATCCGCGAACCTTAGATCATTCTCATCTAACTCGAAGACCAATACAATCTCGCCATCTGAGCAACTAAAAATCTGAGCTCCTATCTCCTCATCGTCAAAAGTTCCTTGAACCTCTGATGTTCCTCGTCTAAAAAATACTTCCTGAGGCAATCTAACAATCAGGTTAATCTGATCATTATCTCTAAAAACGTCATCCCGAGAAAAACTAACCCCAGCCCGAACAACTACGTCTTCTCCAACTCCTATTAAAGAGTCATCAACCGAAAGTCTGACTACTTCCGTGACGTCGTCATCTCCATCACCGCAAGCAGTAAGAAAAATGAGAAGAGACAAATAGAAGGTAGATCCGAGAAATAATTTAGTCATTGATTAACTCGCAAATAAGATTAGAAGACAGGTAAAAGCTATCACGAACTGATCTTTTGCTCACCTTAGCCATGTTCAAAAGAACAAGTTATTAGGGAGTCACAGCGGCGATTGGCTTTACTCCTTCCCTACCTATTCCGACATCCTTAATCAGAAAGGAGAAAGGTAAAGCTAGTATGGCCACATAGCTAGCAACATTGAACATTTCTGGGATACTATAATTCTCAGCCATTGCCATAGCCGCCACTCGACCCAAGAAGGATCCCAGACCAACCCCAACCGCAGTAAGGTAACCTTGGCCCTTATCCTTCAAAGATTCAGGAAAAATGCCGAGGATAATTTTAACCGAAGCTAAATAGCAGGCTCCAAATGTAAAAAGATGGAGGAACTGACCTAGTAATATCCACTCAACCCCAGTTTGGTTAGCCATAATTGACCAGCGAATAAAAGCAAATAGAATTGCCGACCTTAGAATAGTAACCAGACGAAATTTTTTCTCGACCCAAGGAAAAATCAAAAATAGTCCAATTTCGCAAATCACCCCAATTGTCCAAGCAGTAGAAATCATACCGCCAGTCCAACCTAAACTTCTTAAATGAACCGAAAGATAAACATAAAGTGGTGTGTGAGAAGCCCAAAGCAGTAGGTTAATCACATACAGAGCCACTGCAGTAACTCGGTAGCTACCTAAATTTTTGATTTCCCCACTAGACTCAGCTCTGCGAACCGTTTTACCCAGTAAGGGCTTGCAAACCAAAGCACCAGAGTAACTAGCCAACATAAAGGCCATACCAATAAGGCCCAAATAGGCTACCCCCATAAAGTCAACAAGCTGACCGAGGACCATGGTTGCTATAATAAAACCATAAGAACCCCAAATTCTAACCTCTTCAAATCCCGGATCTCCTTCTGAACCATCCCGAATAGCTTGGGCTTCAATCAGTGCGTAAATACCCTTTCCCGCAAAAGCCGCAACAAACCAAGCAGGAATTAATATCGAAATCTCAGTGACAAATAGGTAAGGAAAAAAACCAAGCAAACCCAAAAGAATTAAAGGTGTAAGCAAACGACTAGCCGCAAAAGAGCTGTAGGCCAATGACAAAACAAAAGGCGCAGAAACTATCGTTGCAACCGTTCCCATCATACTTGCAATGGCTATTTCTCGAACGCTAAAACCTAAATGCGACCAAAATATCGGTAGAAAGGCCAAAAAATAGGCCAGAAAACTAAATGAAAAGAAAAAGAATAACTTATAACGTCTTCCGGGAGTCATCTGCCTAGGTGTGAAATGAAGCCAATGGAAAGACTCTAGCAGGATGACACTTATTACAAAAAACTATTTAGCTAGTCTGTCTATCTTCTTCAACAGTTAGAAGATTTAGTTTCAACGCGTGAATACTCTTACTGGCAAACTGCATCTCCAATACTTTATATATAACCTGATGCCTTTTTACTCGCGACAAACCCGTGAATTTGCTTGAAACCAATTTCAGAGCAAAATGTTTACCTCCATGCTCCATAGCTCCAGCATGACCATAGTGTGCTGCACTCTGATCCTCCAAGCTAATCTCATCACCTGGAAACTCAGCCTCTAGACAGGCTCTGATCTCCTCTTCCAAGTCGCTAGCAGCACCCATATCTTTCATCCAAATTTTCTAGACTAAGAAAAAGCAGAATCTGCTAAACTCTTTAGCTCTCCAGAGTGAAACATCTCCGTGGCTATGTCACAGCCTCCTACAAATTCACCGCCAATAAAAATTTGAGGGAAGGTTGGCCACTCAGTGACCTCTTTAAGTCTTGCCCGAATTTCGGGTTTCTCCAGAACATTGATCATCTCAAAAGGATGGCCAATCTGCTTAAACATCTCAACCACCGAACCCGAGAAACCACACATCGGCATTAACTTAGTGCCTTTGCCATAGATGAGTATCTTGTTTTCACTGATTTCTTTTTTTCGATCTTCAACAAAACTATCTGACATTATCCTTTCTTCTAATCCTCGGCTGCAGTGGTTTTTATACTTAGAGCATGCATTTCATCACGGGCAATTTCATCGGTGAATAAATCTTGGACCAATCTATGTTGAGCAACAAGCGGTTTATTTTTGAAATCCAGAGAGATCACCTCGACACGAAAATACCTGCCATCTCCCTTGAGATCTTTAACGATCGCCTTAGCTTCGGACAAACCTGTTTCTATTCTGTTCCTAACTTCTTCTTCAGTCATCTTGCTAATTCTCCAGAAACGCGAGATGGCTATAATACCTAGTTGAATAGCCTGTCAACTTTAGTCGCCCATACAGCTCCTTACCCACAGATTTGAGTTTTTTTCTGCCTTTATTCATAATACTGGGAGCTTAGACACCCAAAAGGTCTAATCGAAAAAACGTAGGCCAAAATAGCTGGTAAATGATTAACCCAATTAGCATAATTACTTTTTACAAATTCCTGCCAATTGACAGCCGGCGCTTGCCAACTGTTAAGGAATCTCTTTGCTTTACGGCCAAACGCCGCAACATACGCGGCTTAATAGTTATAGCTGGAGAAGGTCTAAATGGAACCATAGCCGGCCTTCCTGATGACATAGCAGAAATAAAATTAAAGATTATAGAGTGTCTTGGGATTGATGATCTAGCAGTCAAGTCATCTTCAGCCCCGACAAACCCTTTTAGACGTTTCAAAGTAGACATACGAAGAGAAATCATCACAATGGGAGAACAAGTCCCCCTACCTGAAATGGAAACTGATTCTCACCTCAGTCCAGAAGATTGGCACAATAAGGTTACCAGCGGAGATGACGATTTTGTTCTCTTAGACGTAAGAAACCACTATGAATCTCTATTAGGTAAATTCAAAAACTCCGAGGTGCCTGGCTTCAACAGCTTTGGGGAATTTCCTGAATACGTAGAGCGTTGTGGCATTGAAAAAGACAAAAAAGTTTTGATGTATTGCACAGGAGGAATTCGCTGCGAAAAAGCTGCTTTGCTGATGAAGGACAAAGGCTTTGACGAGGTTTACCAACTTCAAGGCGGAATTCTTAAATACCTAGAGCAATATCCTAATCAAGAATTCGAGGGTGAATGCTTTGTTTTTGACGATAGGGTAGCTGTTGGACAAAACCTGGAACCTTCAGGGCAGTATCACCTATGCCCTCACTGTGGAGATCCAGGAAAAATTCCTGTCAGTTGCCGTCAATGCGATAAACAAGCTGTAATCTGTGACCGCTGTGCTCGCGTAGCAGCTTACAAAACCTGTTCAAAAAACTGTCGATACCATTTCGAAAGAGAAGCCAAGGTTAGGCACATTTCTAACTAGCCTCAAGTTCTACAAGATAGCTTGGCTCCCCTCTACAAACTTGCCTTAAAGGTGTATGGGGGGTAAGTTTACGCTCAATTTTAATCGTTTTTACTTAGAGTAAGATGAGCTCAAACAACAATTCCAAAGTCCCCTTCTATAGACAAGACTGGTTTCGCTATGTTTTCCCTTTTGTTGTCTTTATGCTTCTCACTGAAGTTCAGGCAACTTTCTCGGGGTCAATGTTATTTTGTCTTTACGCTCTAAAATCCGCAATTGTTGGGGCTCTGCTTTTTGTTCTATTCCGAGGGAGGAAAGCGGAATTTCCTGGATCATTTCATTGGATGACACTGGTCCTAGGAACTTTAGGATTCTTAGTTTGGGTAGGGATCGGCAACTTCCTTCACACCGAGACTGAGGCAACTTTCAATCCAGAAATATTTTCCGAAAAGTGGCAATTTTGGTTAGCAGTCTTCGGCAGAACGGCTGGTGCCGTTCTGGTAGTACCAGTAATGGAAGAGCTCCTGTGGCGATCATTCGCAATGAGATATATCATTGATGAAAAGTTTTCCTCTATTGAAATCGGAGCATGGGATCCTAAAGCTTTTTGGATTACCGTAATTCTTTTTACAGTAGTTCATGTTCCTGCAGACTGGCCTGCATGTGTGCTCTACGGAATTATGATTGGGTACTGGGTTATTAAAACTAAAAATTTAGTAGGGGCCATGTACATACATGCAGTAACTAATTTACTACTGGCTGCATATGTGGTTGCTACTGGAAGCTATTTTTACTGGTAGAAAATTGACAAACTGACTAGCGATCGGGACGACTAATTTCTCTTAATTGCTCGAAACTTTCTCGGACTTTGTCCTCATCAACTACGGTCGTAATAGTATTCTTAACACTATCGACTAAATCTCCATCCACAAACTCTCCCACAATCGACGTCAAATCCTCGTCAACATTTCCGTCTTTGATAAACTTACCGAAAGCAGCCAAACCTTCCTTTGGGGGCTCCTGCTCTTCTGGATGGGATGAGAGTTGATCCTGATCAGAGATATTTTTGAGAAAATGGAAGGGTATTAAGTAGGCAACGAAAGCCAGAAGTGAAATGACAAGCCCAGAGTAAAGCAAGCTAAACACCTTGCCCCCATTCTTAGCATCTTGAATAAAGTAATTTTTAATTTTTTTAATCATCAATCTTCACCAAAGCTGACTCGCCATCAGCTTTCATCTCTGCTAGTGCTGTCATCATTGTACAGTCTAACACAAAAAATGTGACATATAATTTTCTTGGCTAAAATGACTGCTAAAACCTGCGAAACACGCCCTGACTGGGACCAATACTACATCGAAATGACTGAACACGTAGCCTCTCGTGCCACTTGTGACAGGGGTAGAAGTGGTTGCGTAATAGCCAGAGACAACAGGGTTTTAGCAACTGGCTACGTAGGCTCTGCCCCTGGATTAGCACACTGCGATGACCAAGGTCATTTGATGAGACAAGTTATAGACGAGGATGGTGTTACTCGAAGCCACTGCATGAGAACTATCCATGCTGAACAAAATGCTATTTGCCAAGCTGCTAAATTTGGAATTACCTTAGAAGGAGCAACTCTCTACTGCAAAATGGAGCCTTGTAGAGTTTGTGCCATGCTAATTATTTCCACTGGAATCAAGAGAGTGGTCTGCCTAAAACGCTATCATGCTGGTGCTGACACCCGAGAAATGTTCAGAGAAGCTGGTTTGCAGCTCGATGTTCGCCAAGATGAAATCGAAACCTATGAAAATCAATAAGCACTTCTCCAGCATTCTTCGCTATGAGTAAAAAAACCCTCAACCCTTGGGTAACAAATACTTCTAAAATTGTTTACTCTAACCCTTGGATAAGTGTCAGGGAAGATCAGGTCACCACTCCCTCTGGCGATCCCGGAATATACGGAGTAGTAGAAACTAGACCCGCTGTAGGCATTATCGCGCTCACGCCAGAACTTGAAATCTATCTTGTTGGCCAGTTTCGTTACCCTATGGACTGCTATTCTTGGGAAATTATAGAAGGTGGAGGTGAAAAGAAGGAAGACCCGATAGAGGCAGCTAAGCGCGAGCTAGTGGAAGAAGCGGGCATTACCGCTGAAAAATGGACTCAACTTGGAGAGGAGGTTCACCTTAGCAATAGTCATTCAGATGAGCGTGCTTGGTTTTTTTTAGCTGAAAAGTTGTCTATTGGAAACCCCAACCCCGACTCAACAGAACTACTGGAGGTCAAAAAAACACCGCTAACTAGCACTTTAAAAATGGTTAAAGACGGGGAAATAAAAGATGCAATGACGATCATTGCTATATCTAGACTGGCAACTTACCTAAGCGAAAACAAAAGAAGTTAACTATTCGCTTCCATCAACTCTTCTTGCCTAAGTTGAAGCTCTTTGTAGCGAACATACTCGAACCCTTCCTTATGATGGTTAGACTCTTTTCTAACTTCTGGAACTATCAGTGAATAGATAAATACTGACAAGCTAAAGGCTGCAACGAGACCTCCAGAAGCAAGCCGAGGTAAGTCAGACAAATCCACCGCTCGCGTGTAAACTGCAAACAAGCCAGAAACTAAGATTAAAACAGAGAGAATTCGCAGTAAGTTCTTCCTTGAAGACTTAGCCAACATACAGTGGCATCTAGGACAGTAGAATCTGGTCTTTTTACCAATGGCCTTCAGATCCAGTCTGAGGCTGGTAGCACAAGAAGGGCAAAAATTGAGTTTAATATCCGAATCGCTCATTGTCTCAGCATAGCATTATTATCAACTGGCATTAAATTTAAGCACTATTATAGTATTTTTTCTGGGTTTTACAACTACCCGGAATGGACGACTCAGATTTGTCTTCGTTCACTAGTAATACCAAAGGGTTATTTGTCCTAGATTAAGGTGAAATTATTTAAGTATTTAGAAAGTTACTCTAAATTGACAATCCTCTAAATATTCACAACTATTGCGCGGATTTACCTTGGG
>CALIEE010000188.1 GCA_938022485.1 uncultured bacterium
TAAGTGACCAAGAATTAGCAGAGACAGCTGCAGATAATAGACAACTCTCCAAAAAAGTTAAAAGTTTAAAAGGTAAGCTCAATTCTCGTGCTCAACCAACCTCTTCAGCTAAGGTTGATGACCCTCAAGCAACTATTCGAATGCTTAAGGAGAGTGAAGCAGATCTTCTTAGAAAGGTCGTAGAATACCGAAAAGAGGTACGTTCTCTAAGTCGTAAGTTATCAGCCGTAGAACAAAAACCAGCCAGTGCAACTTCGACTTCTGAGTTAAATCGTCTCAAGAAAGAAGTAATTTCCCTCAAAGGTAAGCTTAAGTTGAAAGAAGAGGAGATTTCAGCTCTTTCTTCTGGCAAGCCTGTAAGGCCTCGACCTATCCAAACAAAAAGCCAATCTACTGCAGCTAGTTCCTCTCCAGTTGCAACAGCAGTTGCCTCGGCCCCAGCTCCCATTGCTACTGCCACCGCAACTAAATCAACCTCAAGAGACATGAGAGTTAAGGTTACAGTTCCAAAAGCGAACCTAAGAACTGGTCCTGGAAAAAAGCATGGCGTCGTTACTCAAATTGCAAAAGGAGTAGTATTATCTGCGGAGTCTCGTTCTGGAACTTGGTTTAGAGTTCTTGACCCAACGGGTAAACGAGCTTTTATTTCAGCCGATGTAGTAAGACTACTTAAACCACAAACCAGGCCTTCACTGGCTGCTCAGAGGACAGAAAGACCAGCTCTCAAGCCAAGGCAAGCTTCTCGTGTCCCAGTTCCAGAAGGCTTTGTACCCTTTGAAGCTGTCAGACCAGCAGCTGCGAGGCCAGCGGCAAAGCCAACTGAAAGAACAGCAGCTAAGCAAGCAGCACCTAAAGATGCTGAGCAAAGAGCATTTGATCAACTAAAACAAAGGCTTTCTAGGTAGTATTGATGATGAAGTTTTTTTCAGGTTTTAAAATAGTTTGTTACCTTACCTTAGCAGCTACTTTTATCTGTGAGCTTACCTTCAACTATGCTCAAGCAGACCAATATGAAAACAGTCGGTCTGACTTAGTATATCCTCTGATAGCCGACCGTGTTTCAAGTAAATTTGGAACTAGAGTTCATCCGATAAAAAAACATCGTAGTCATCACAACGGAATTGACTTAGCTGCTCCTCGCGGAGCTCACGTTAGAGCAGTAAGCGGAGGTAAGATAATTTTTGCAGCGGATTACAAAGGTTTTGGAAAACTAATCACTATCGCCCACGATGATAAAAACGTCTCTCTTTATGGCCATCTTCACGAAATTCTTGTCGAAGTTGGTCAGTGGGTAAAGTCCGGAGAACTCATCGGAAAAGTTGGAAGCACCGGACGCTCCACTGGTCCTCATCTTCATTTTGAATGGAGGAATGATGGGAAGCCGGTTAATCCGCAAGAGGTGTTGCCAGGTATCACCCACAAAGCCCAAGGCTGAGAGCTAAGATTTTTGGTATTCTCTTCGTTGCCCAGCGGAAGCTCCTCGCTGCGGCGTGCAGCAGCACGCCTCACTCGTCGCCCCTTGGGCGCCTCGATAATCCCAAAAATCTTAGCTCTCAGCAGTTCAGAGCAAGGTATTCTCCGTGGCTCGGCGGGTTCTCCTTATTGCGGTGTCTCGGCCCGCTTGGCAGGCCGAAGCATAGGTGATGCGACTGAAGAGGGAGCATCACGCACTACACGCCTCATTCGTCGACCCTTGAGCGCCTCGATAATCCCAAATTTGTTAGCTCTCAGCAGTTTATAGAGAATGTATTCTTTTTCGTTGTCAGGGGGATCTTCTCACGGTGTCGTGTAGCAGCACGCCTCATTCGTCGACCCTTGAGGGCCTCGGATAGTCCCTAAAAAACTAACTCTTTAGGCCCATCTCTGGGTTAGATTGATCTATCTTTATTCTTACTTTTAGAGGCTAGTTGAAGGTTTTCATGCACTTAAGCGGCTTAACTACATGAAAATACTAGGCAATTATCAGAATATTTCTCATTTTAGATGTCACGCATTCAGGGCGCACCCGCATAACAATTATAGAAAGTATTGTAGCCGGTCTTTGGGCGGCTTTTATGAAGTGAATACAAATGTGTATTCAAAATTTAGGAGATATTATTATGAAAACTTTCTTGAAAGAAGGAGCGGAGGGCTTTAATAAGCTAAGCCGTTCATTTCACTCAAAGTTGTTGGTTAACGCTAACACTTTATCCGTTGCTGCTGGTCTGACACTTATTACAGTTGGACTTGTTGATGTTGCTTCAGCTCAGGTTGACGCCCCTCAGTGGGACCAAACTAGAGTTGCGCAGGCTGCAGAATTCTTGCTTAGCATGATTGAAGGTGCTCTTGGAGCTCTTGTTATGATTGTAGCTGGAATCGGAGCTATCGTAGCTGCTGCTATGGGAGCTTATAGAGCTGCTGTTGGTATGCTTGTGGTTGCTGTTGGAGCATTTATTCTTAGAACACTAGTTACTCTATTCTTCGGTGAGAACTTCACTGGAATTGATGAAGGTGGTGCTTCTAACCCACTTGGTGGATAACACCTAGCAGTAAAACGCAAAAAAGCCGGTCCCGTAAATTTGGGCCGGCTTTTTTTTTGCCCAAGAGACTTTCTAAGAGATCCTAACGATATTAAAAGACATTTTCCTCAGGAAAGTAATCCAAAGCACCCTGACTTAGAGCTCTCCTCAACCCCTTCCACAAACTAATAATAGGTGTTATTTTTAGAGGTGTTTAAATACCGTGTGGCCTAATAGCTTACCCCAGCTGCACTTAACCAAGTTGTTGCAATGAAAACTCTATCGAACTACTCCAGATATTCCTACAGTTGGCTGCAAGTTCACTCTAACAAGATAGTCGTCCTTTTTGGCCTTGCTCTTGTTTTAGGAGGTCTAACTGAATCATTGCAATCTCAAACTTTTGAGCCAGACTGGGATCAGGAGCGAATAGTTGTTGCAGCAGATTACCTGCTTGCGGTTATTGAAGGTGCCTTTGGTGCCTTGGTGATGGTTGTAGCTGGAATTGCCGCAATTGTAGCCGCCACTATGGGAGCTTATAGAGCTTCAGTAGCCATGCTAGTTGTAGCCGTTGGTTCTTTTATTCTTCGCTCTTTAGTAGAGCTTTTCTTTGGACCTGAGTTTACGGGTGTTGAGGATCTTTAGGATAACAAACCTAAAGCTTATTTTTTAGGCCACTACCAAGAGCCTCAACCTCTGATTTTATATCTCTTACTTCTGCTTGGAAGCTTTCACCTGTGATTGTTTCATAGGCTTCGATATACTTCTCAGCAACTTGAGCCCTGAAGTCGTCAGGAAAATCTGGGGGAGTGCCTTCTCCCATATACCCTTGTTCAATCAACCAGCCTCGGACAAACTCCTTATCCAGCTTTTTTGGCTCTTCTCCGCTCTGATATGCCTGCTGATAGCTCTCAGCTATCCAGTAACGACTGCTATCAGAGGTATGGACTTCATCGGCTAAAATCAGGCGTTTATTGCCCTCTCCGTCGTCGATCAGACCGAACTCGTACTTGGTATCAACCAGGATTAGTCCTCTTTCAGCAGCGAGCTTAGTGCCGAACTCAAACAGCTCCATTGCCTTTTCTGAGACTTCTTTCCAAATTTCTTCTTTAACTATTCCTTGTCTTAGAATTTCTTCAGAGGAAATCGGTTGGTCATGCTCTCCTACTTCGGCTTTTGTTGAAGGAGTTAAAAGTGGAGCTTCGAACTTATGAGATTTCTTTAAACCTGCAGGAAGCGGAATGCCGGAAATATCTTTTCCAGCCTGGTAGTCTCGCCAGGCACTTCCGGTTAGGTAGCCTCTAATCACTACTTCAACTGGTAGTATTTCAGCTTGTTTTCCAATAAAAATATTTGGGTGTGGGCGGTCAATAATATGATTCTCAATAATGTGCTCAGTTTGCTTGAACCAGTAATGAGCCATGTCATTGAGCACCTGACCTTTAAAAGGAATTGAAGTTAGAACAACATCAAAGGCACTTAAGCGATCTGAGGTTACTAAGATGCGCTTGTCTCCAACCACGTAAGAATCTCTCACTTTGCCAGGAATTTTCTCACCCAGACCCGAGAGTTCAGTTTTTTCGAGGGTGTTTGGGATTTGCTTGATTGCTTGGTCTTTTACACTCATTTTTCTTGATAATCTTAGATCTAAATTTAGCAGTTTCTAATGAAGAGGGGGTTATAGCTTTTAAGGTGGTCAGGCTGCAAACACGGTGAAATCTGGCGATCAATCTATGAAAAAAAGGGACCAATTGAGATTCTGTGAATCGTGTAATTAGCCCCAAAGGATACCATGATGTATCCGTGTTCAAGCTTATTCTTACTATGCTGCCTTAGGTAAAGCTTTTTCGCAGGTCGCAAAACGAGCGAGATTTTCAACCGTGTCGTAGACGACTCGAAAGCCATTTTTTTCAGCTACGGTTGAATCGCAGTCGTGAGCTATCCGGAGGACAACCACGTTGTGCTTTGGTGGCTCTTCCGCAGTTTTGGCATACCAAAAATCTTCGAGTTGTATCATCAAACCCCGCCATAAGTAGACCTGACCATCTCTAGGATGTTCGAACTTGGTATCCCAGATGAAAAGCGTTTTCGATTTCTGTCCATATGGGTTAACGGTTGAGCGAAGCTGGTTATAGAGCAGATGAACACAAATCTCATCCAGTGTGCCAATTCCACCCATGAACACAATAAGGCTTTTGAACTTGTTTTTGCCAAAGGCCACAAGCAGATTCAAAGCGAAGCGTCGAAGACCGATTTCTGCAAAGGGAGGCCCTTCAATTATATTGGGGTTTTCCTTATCAGCAAAAGCCTCTTCAGTTTGACCACCAGTGCCTGGGTTTCCAAGCCAGAGCAAAGGAATTAGAAAAAGGCGATAGGTAAAGCCACCCTTCGTTGCATGCTTGATCAGATTCTTGGAGATATACCCCATTACCCCTGAGTCACCACCACCGTTGCCAATAGCAATGCCGTTCGCAGCGCAGACCTCGGTGACAGCATTCATGCCTGCCAAGGTATCCTGCGAATTTTCAACAGCCATGTTTCTTGCGCTGCCGTAGGTTATAACGAATTTACCTCCTCGGCGCGCCCAGGCCTGGATAGCATCGCAGTAAACTCGCAACTGCTCAGTCCAGTCTTGGATTTTATTTGCATCTTTGATCTCAAAGAGACGGAGGAAGTGTTTTGTTTGCACGGCGTAAAATGCCAGGCAAAGATCTACGTAAATATCTACAGCTCGGTCCTTTAGGGACATAGTTTAAAATCTCAAAAGGTCCGCCTGCCAGAGAGAGGGCTGGTTAGCGAAATACAGCTTCTCCTTAACAGGGGGACCTGGTTGATTGTCTGACTCAGATGGGTAGGTTTTGAAGAGCGCCTCTTGGAAAGAGAATAGCCTATAATAATACTAGGAATTGCCTAAAATGCAATTTTACATACTCAGTTAAGATGTATTCTCCTAGAATTACTGGATATTTATTTGAAATTATTAGAGGAAATATCTAGAGCTCTTCCTGCCATGGCTACACTAACTATTTACGTTTTTATGGTTAAGCTGCAAGAGCAAACGGTGGAAGGGCTTCCACACTTTCTTCCTCTTCCCTAATTAGACTAAATCGTTCGTCGAAGTTCGGCTCCAGCATATTTAGGGGTTGAGTATATGGTCCATGGCCTCGCCTATGCTCGGCTTTTATACTGCGACAACGTAAGATCTAGAAAACACGAAATTTAAACTGGGTTGATTATAACCAGAAACTCCTGTCCGTATTTTTCAAGCTTCTTCTCCCCAACTCCAGAAACATTTAACATCTCCTTGAGGGACTTGGGTTTGGTAGAACAAAGCTCTTGCAGTGTTTTGTCATGAAAAATCACATAGGGGGGTAATCCAAGTTTTTTAGAAAGCTTCAAACGATGCTCTCTTAATTTCTCAAATATCTTTTTGTCAGATTCTGACAAATTTTGGGTAGCCGAGGCTCTGGCTCTGTTGGATGATTTGGATTTAAAAGACTTCCTTGCAAAAGAATCTTTTCTAAAGAAAATCTTTTTCTCCCCCTTGAGGATTTCTTTGCTTTCTGGAGTTAAAGACAAACCACCGTATCCATCAATATCCACCTTCAGATAGTTCAT
>CALIEE010000189.1 GCA_938022485.1 uncultured bacterium
GCCCCTTTTTCCTACTTCACTGCCCTTTGTAGTGATCCAGCCTTGATCGTAATTTCAGTTGGAAAGAAAGATAAAGATACTCCCAAAGACACTAGAAAGAATATTTTAGAACGAAAGAGCTTTGTTGTGCATATCGCCTCAAGCTCAGCAGCGGAAGCAATGACCGCTTCGGCAGCTACTTTGGACTACGCAGAGTCTGAGATAGAATTAACAGGAGAAAAGCTGGTTGAGTTTGAAGGTAGTCCTCTGCCAAGACTTGAATCTTGTAAGGTGGCAATGCTTTGCGAACTCTATGATTCACATAATGTAGGTCCAAATGAACAAGCTGTTATTTATGGCGAGGTGAAGCAGATCTATGTTGAAGATGATGCCGCTTCTGTAGACGGAAAACGCATTAGTGTTGATGCGAAAGTGCTCGATCCAATCTCAAGGCTTGGTGGAGCTCAGTACGGGTTTCTTGGTGAAATTAAAGAAGTAAAACGTCCAGCGTAGAATGAATATAATTGAATAAAGATTATGGCCTCTGAAAAACGCGAACAATACTGGAAAGCAAATAACCGTTTAATTGCAGCCTTATTAGCTGTTTGGGCACTGGTCTCTTTTGGCTGTGGAATTCTGTTTGTGGATTGGTTAAACCAGTTCTCCATTGGCGAGCTTCCACTTGGTTTCTGGTTTGCTCAGCAAGGCTCGATTTATGTCTTTGTAGTTTTGATTATTATTTATGCTTTGATGATGGATAAGCTTGATAAAAAATACTTAGGTAAGAGCAAATGAACTTGCCAGCTTTTTTCTCAACTGCAACTGGGGATTTTTCAGATCCAGCTAGGCCTTGGACTTTTGTCTTCGTTCTAATCACCTTTAGTGTCTATCTTTATATCGGCTGGCGCAGCCGAGTTAAGGAAACAAAAGGCTTTTACGTCGCAGGGCAAGGAGTGCCTGCTTTGGCCAACGGAGCTGCAACTGCTGCCGACTGGATGAGCGCAGCTTCTTTCATCAGCATGGCTGGTTTAATCAGTTTTATGGGCTACGACGGCTCTATTTACCTGATGGGCTGGACAGGCGGCTATGTTCTCTTAGCTTTGTTGCTAGCTCCTTATTTGAGAAAATTTGGAAAGTACACTGTGCCTGATTTTGTAGGTGAGCGTTATTATAGCGAGACGGCAAGGGTGGTTGCTGCGATTTGCGCAATCTTTGTTTCTCTAACTTATGTTGCCGGTCAGATGCGAGGCGTTGGCGTAGTCTTTAGTCGGTTTCTTGAGATTCCAATTTGGCAAGGGGTTGTCACTGGAATGGTGATAGTTGCTTTCTTTGCTGTCCTGGGTGGAATGAAAGGCATTACTTGGACTCAGGTGGTTCAGTATTTTGTTTTGATTTTTGCTTTTCTAATTCCTTCAGTAGCTATAGCTAAGCTGCTGACTGGAAATCCTATTCCTCAGCTAGCTTTTACATTTGGGGATATAGCTCCTAGGCTTAATGCCTTGCAAACAGACCTTGGATTTACAGAATACACTCAGCCCTTTCAGGGTAAATCGATGCTGGATGTTTTGTGCATCACCTTTGCTTTAATGGTGGGCACTGCTGGGCTTCCACATGTGATTGTTCGCTTTTATACGGTGCCTGACATGAGAGCGGCTCGCTATAGTGCGGGTTGGGCTTTATTCTTTATTGCCTTGCTTTATACCACAGCGCCAGCTCTTGGAATGTTTGCTAGGTATAACCTGATCAATTCAATTAACGGTAAGAGTGTTGAAGAGGTTCAGTCTTTGGGCTGGGTTCGAAGCTGGGAGCAGACTGGTTTGCTTAAGTATGCGGACAAAGACGGAGACGGCAAAATTTCATTTGCTCCTGGAGAAGCTTTTAAAAACAATCCAGAGACTAAAAAAATTGACGTTAATTTTCCTGACGGCGAAAATTCTAACGAAGTTTATTTCGACAGAGATATTATTGTGCTCTCAACTCCTGAAGTTGCGGCCCTAGCCCCGTGGGTGATCGCCTTGGTGGCTGCTGGAGGATTAGCTGCCGCTTTAAGTACTGCTGCGGGTCTGCTTTTAGTTATTTCGTCCTCAGTTGCTCATGACCTTTACGTGAGGTATTTCGATCGAGAGGCTTCTGAGGCTAAGAAGCTGCTAATTGGGCGAATTAATATTTGTCTGGCTATCGTTGCTGCTGGTTACTTCGGAGTTAATCCACCCGGTTTCGTGGCTCAAGTGGTTGCCTTTGCTTTTGGCCTAGCTGCTTCAAGCTTTTTTCCTATTCTTCTTCTTGGAATTTTCGATAAGAGAACTAATCGAGAAGGGGCAATCGCGGGCATGGTCACAGGGCTACTTTTTACTTCGATCTATATTATCGGCTGCAGGGCGGATAAAATAATTGGCTTAGATGCTCCATTGTTTGAGCCTTGGTTTTTTGGAATATCTCCTGAAGGAATTGGTGCTATTGGCTGCCTAGTTAATTTTGTTGTCACTATTGTGGTTTCCCGCTTGACGCCAGCGCCGCCGAGAGAGGTGCAGGATTTTGTAGACTCAGTGAGAATGCCAACGGTTACTTGAAGCCTTCTTTCTAAAGAATCACTATTTAAAAAATTGGGCGCATATGGAGAGAACCTTATGCGCCATAGTGGTAAGCCAGTATCACTTACCTGGCTTTCACTTAATTGACACTAGAACAGTCAGGCGGCCTTTATTAGTTGTCGGCAATAATCTGACCAACCAATTTTTCTTTTGCTAAACTCTTTTAGAGCAAGAATAACAAAATCTTTATGAGCAGGAACGATTCGAACAATCGATTCTGGCGTGAGCTCAAATTTAAATGCTGCATCGATACCTTCCTGCTGATCGAGAACTTTTGGCTTTAAGCTTTTGCCTACATCGCTATCCAGAATCTTGAGAGCAGCTATAGTCTCTGTCCAGCGCTCATCTGTGTTTCTCGGGCTTGCTACTATTCCGGCGTAAAGAACTATTGCATCCTGGAAACTTTGAAGAACAGCTGTTTCCTCCTTTAGTTCTCGTTGTAAGACTTGCGAAACATTTTCACCAGGGTCACACATTCCTCCAGGCAAAAGTACTTTACCACGGAGGTGTTCAAGTTTTTTGGTAATGACCAGAGTGTAAAGCTTTTTATTTTCAATCCAAAGAAGAATTGGATCTGCACAAAAGTTACCTCCGACAGAGAATAGAAATCCCCCTCTAGTATTGGTCCGACCCAGTGGGTTTCTGACCATTCCGTATTGATCCAGAGTAAGACCAGAGTAGTAGCTTTTCATTTCAGCCACCGGAACTGATTTTATATCAGCTGGGTGGGCGCCGTACTTAGCTACACCTTCTGCCAGATTCTCCGTAAAAATAGTAATCGGGTTGTAATCAGGATAATCCTCTTTCCACGGAGCTAGCTTAGGATCAATTGGTCTTTTGTCAGGATAGCCGTCATAGGCTTGAAGCTGAACGTCCCACGTGTCGCTAGGTGGAAAAGAAGCCTCTAGTTTCCATCCATCAAAAGTGGGCTGCACAATAGTATAACCTTCACTCATAACCTTTCTCCATATGAGCTTAAGAAAGAACAACACCAAGCAACAACAGGTGTTGGTGAGCTTGAGAGGTTAGCACAGGAGCTATCTAAATCAATTGACCAGAGTAGCGAAAAAACTGGCCTTTCCTCCATATTATATGATTTTCTTGCGCAGCCTTGTTTCACAGCATATTTGTAGAAGTAGTGAAGACTATTAAAGGAAACAGAAATGATTGATATGACGTCGCTTAGTACTTATGAGGTTTCAACGCTACTTCTATGCGTTGTGGCTGCAATGGCTTATATTAATGAGAAGTTTGTTCGCCTACCTACGGCTATTGGCTTGATGTCCATCTCCTTGGCGGTGTCTCTAGCTCTGGTTGCTTTGAATAATTTTGGTTTTGCCTTCGATCAGCAAGTCGCCTCTTTTATCCAGCAAATTGATTTTTACGAGGCGCTGATGGAGGGGATGCTCAGCTTCCTTCTTTTTGCCGGTGCCCTGCACGTCGACTTAAATGAACTGAAAGAGCAAAAATGGCCAGTGCTTACCTTTGCCACAGTTGGTCTTATGACTTCAATTGGTCTGATTGGAGGATCCACCTGGCTGTTGTTTAACTGGGCGGATTTAAATATCTCGATTTGGTATTGCTTGCTATTCGGCTCGCTTATTTCTCCGACTGATCCAATTGCGGTGCTTGCGTTGCTAAAGAATTCAACTGCCCCACGTTCCTTGAGAGTAAAGATAGCAGGGGAGTCTCTGTTTAATGATGGTGTTGGGGTTGTCGCATTTTTAGTGCTTCTAGGTATAGCTACGGGTAGCAAGGAAGCCACATTGGCCAACATTGGCGGTTTATTCTTCCAAGAAGCCGGTGGAGGAATTCTTATTGGGTTGATTTTGGGATGGCTTTGTAATGCCTTGCTTAAGAGCATTGATAACTATGTGGTTGAGGTGCTTCTTAGTCTCGCCATAGTGATGGGTGGTTATAACCTAGCAATGAGCTTTCACTTATCAGGCCCAATTGCGATGGTTGTAGCGGGACTTATGGTTGGAAATCACGGTCGAAAAGAAGCAATGAGCGATGTAACAAGAGACCATTTAGATAAGTTTTGGCTTCTTATCGATGAGATATTGAACTCAGTTCTTTTTGTTCTGATTGGTCTTGAAGTCTTGTTGATTAGTTTTGATTCCAAAGAGATAGCTCTTGGCTTGATAATTATTCCTCTTGTTCTTTTGATCCGATTACTAAGTCTGAGCATACCGATAACTCTGATGAAGACCTTCCATGATTTTAGTCACAACATTGCCAAAATTATGACTTGGGGAGGATTAAGAGGAGGTATCTCAGTAGCTTTGGTTCTTTCTCTACCTCAAGGGGAGGAGAGGGATATCCTAATGGTTGCGACCTACATGGTAGTGGTGTTTTCGATTATAGTTCAGGGACTTACCTTTACTAAGTTTCTTGAAAAATTCCCGCCGAAGTAGAATTGAGACCTAGGCTAAAATAGCTGAGTAATTATTTGAAAGGTTATCAAGGCGAAAAATCCTGCGACGAGGTCGTCGCAGGTTACCCCCCAGCTGCCAGGAAGCTTCTCAACATGCTTTATTGGCCAAGGTTTCCAGATATCAAAAATTCTAAAAAGAACTAGGCTAAGCAAGATGTTAGCTATATTCGGAGTGCTTCCAATCAAGGCTACTGCCAAACCAGCCCATTCATCGATAACTACTTCTTGAGGGTCGCTAGGGTCCTTAAAAATACTGGATTTTAGGCAGATATCAGTGCTGACAAGAGCTGTCGCAGTTACCGCTAATGCTGTAATAATCTGGAAGGCATAATTGAAGGTAGATGGGCTAAGCGAAACCAAGAGAATGGTGATTGCAGCATAGGCTGCAGAACCTGCGGTTCCCGGCGCTCGCGGTGAATATCCGCTATATAGACCTGTAGCTAGAGCCTTGGCCAAGGATGTTTTAGTGGTCAGCACCATAAGTTTTCTTTTTGTAGTCCTAATGAAATGACAATATCAAGATGTTTTTAAAAACAATAATAATTTTTCAAGGCTCGACCAGTTGATTGAAGTCAAAGATCTAAGCTGTTTGATAGATGGCCGTGAGATCATCAGCGGTGTCAGCGTTGAAATTAAGGCTGGCGAGGTGATCGGAGTGCTTGGCTCTAACGGAGCTGGCAAAACCACATTGCTGCGTTGTTTGCTAGGTCTAGAGAAGTATCAGGGTTCAGTTAGTTTCAAACTTAAATCTGGAGAAAAGCTCTCTCCTGCCACTACTAGTAGAAAGAAGCTAGCCCAACACATCGCCTGGGTGCCTCAAAGCTTTAATTTAGATTCCCGGATCACAGTGGAAGATTATCTTAAGCGAGCCAGGTATGCCTACTACGGTAAATCTAAAATCGATGCAGAAGCTAGCCAGAAGGCGATTGCCAGCGCGGTTGAAACCACCGGAATTGAAAGCTTACTAACTCGCCTGCTTCCTGCCATGTCGGGGGGAGAGAAGCGGTTGGTGCTGCTCGCTGCGGCTTTGGTGCAGGAGCCTGAGATCCTTTTAGTTGATGAGCCAGGAAGCTCTTTAGACGTCGTTAATCAGACCGCTTTGTTTAACCTCATAGATGCTTACAGCGAAGAGTGGGGCCTAACTGTGATTGTAGTTGGGCATGAAGTGAATCTTACTAGTAAAATTTCTGACCGAATTATCGGGCTGGAGAAAGGCAAGCTGGTTTGTTTTAAAGAACCGACTAAAGCAATTTCTAAAGATAATTTGAAACGCATTTTTGATGCAGACTTTGAGTTAATTGACACTAAGGGTCAGGACTTTCCGCTGGCTATTTGTAATGGGTGATAAGTCAAAAATCCCAGGGATTTTTTTTCTGGCCTTGGCTGCAGTAGTTGTTTCGCCTTTCGTTGGTTACTCCTCTTCCGAGGCAACGTTGTTTGCGGCACTAGCGGAAGGGATCTCTGTAGAGGATTTCTTTGAAAGAAGGCTGCCTCGCACGGTTTTAATTTTCTTTTCTGGTGCAGCACTTGGACTGGCCGGTCTTAGCTTTCAATTTGTTTTTCGAGAGAGCTTTATAGGCCCCTCCACAGCTGGGGCATTGGGAGTGGGCTCTTTTGCGATTAAGCTAGTTTCAATACTTTCTGTCTATAGTGTGGCACGATATCTTGGAGCCACTCTTGCGGTAGGGATGGCTACTTTTTTGCTTTACTTTTTGTCTTCTAGAATCTCCAGACCTCGAGTTTTGCTTTCTGGTTACGCTCTCCTTTTGATTTTTACAGCGCTTTCGATGTTTTTGGATCTTAACCAAGGCGTCGGTTTGTCCTCTTCTTTAGCGTCTGTCTTAGGGGATGCAAATGAAGTGGAGTTACTGCCACTGACTGTTTTGGTTTTAGTTGTAGTCGCCTCTATTTCTTTGTTTTCGATATTTCTTGATGAGTTGGATTTGATAATCCTAGGCGAAGACCTAGCTGCTAGCAGAGGTGTCGAAGTAGAGAGCTTTCGTGTGAGAGCTTTGCTTGGGGGGATTGTCTTGGCTGGAGTCGCCGTTAGTACAATTGGGCCAGTAGCCTTGATTGGTGTTGTTGCTGGTTGTTTGGTGAAGCGGCTGTTTAATAATTCCTTTCGTGAAATGTTGCCTGCAGCTTTCTTTATCGGCGGCACTCTGCTTTTAGTTTGCGACTGTTTGAGTCGAGCAATGCTAGAGAGATTTGATCTTCCCCTTGGGGCAGTAACAGTGCTTTTTCTCAGCCCAGCTTTTATTTGGTTGCTGCAGAAAGAGAGAAGAGCAATTCTGCCCTGGTAGTTTGCAAGTACTGATTGCAACTACGCAGATAGTCCCTTTCTTCTTTGCCTTGCAGGCTTCCTTACAGAACTTACCTTAATTTTTGAGTTAGAAAGCGGCTTGAACGCCTACAGTCAATTCCCAATCATGTTCGAGTTGAGGGCCGTCTAAGTTTTGGTAAAGAGGAATAGCGAATTCCCCAGCTAACCTAAAACTACCGGCTGAAGTAGGAAGTAAGGTATTGATGCCTACTCCGATATCAACTTTTCTACCACCGCGAAGTGAGGGATCCGCTGTTGGAACGACTGCTGGATTGAGTCTTGGATCCGCGCCGTCAATATTTCCCCAGATGCTCCAACCACTTCTTACAGAGAGACTTAAATTATCACTTACCACGTATCCAGCCCATAGATCCGAATCAAATCTGTCGCCAAGGGCGTAATCAGCCGAGTTTCTGCCAAGGCGAATAGTTCCCATTCCTTGAAGACCCATAGACCAGCTATTGCAGCTACTGAGTAAAGTTAGACCCGGTTTTAGGTCAACAGTGCCGGAGCCAAGTTGCATAGGGTAGGGTAGAATAGCGTCGTCCGCAGCCGGAGTGTCGTCTGTTTTGTCTATGCTGCCGGTGGGAAGACTTACCCCACTGTTTAGAATTAGTTGATGATGGTCGCTATGAAAAAGGTCGATCAGTCCTGCCAGTTGTAAATCTGAGAGTCCGCTAGATGCCGTAGTGAAAGTTCCCCCAGCTCTAGTTTGGTGATCCATTCTGCTTTCGATGTAAGAAATCATGCTGCTAAGGGTTAACCATAAAGTCTTCTAGAATTTCGGCTGTGCTAATAAAAGAACTACCAGAGAGGTTCCCATCCATGTTCATACGCATGTAACGATAGGAGAACATCACCTCGCCACTTTTGTGAGTATGGTCTCCCATTACTGAAATGGGCGCATGAGAATCTGGTCTTGGGCGATGAGAATTACTCTGGTCAGCTAGTGCTGAAATTGAAAAAAATATTGAGGTAGTAACAAGGCTTAGAAGTTTCATCGAGACGCAAAAAAAGATTAACTGATACTAGATTGCGCGGACAATAGGCTTAGTAATGGTAATGGTCAAACCCGAGATTGGCTCTCGGTTTTGTTCTAATCGATGATTGGATAAAAGCTCTAGAATGCTTAGCTATTGCCACCTTGTAGTTGAGTTGCACCTTCTGGTGGGGAATCCTCGTTAGTAGTAGTTTCGGTTTCTTCACTCGAAGAGGTTTCATTCTGTTCTGAGGAGCTATCTTCTTCTCCCTCAAGATTTTCGGTTTGTTCTTCTTCTGATATTTCCAAACCTAAAGTGGACTGAATATCCGGATCCACTGTTTCTTCAACTACGACTGGAGTCTCTCCAGGAAGAGCAGCTGAATCTGGCAGAGTGCCATTCAAAAATTCTTCGAGGTTAGTGTACCCGTCGTTATCTGGATCCAAGTTAGCGTCTGCGTCACTCTCTGGATTTAAGCCTGTTGTAATTTCCCAGTCGTCGGGCATGCCGTCTCGATCAGTATCTAAATACGCACTTTCGCCTTCTAGCTCAGGAAAACCTCCTACCTCTTCAGGGTCGGTGATAGCTTTGGTGAGGTCTAGACGAATTCCCTCGATTAATCTTGTATCAACCGCGTCTCGCTTAGGTAGAGTAGCTCCCACCGTGGCCAGTAGCTTCTCTTCGAGCTCACTTGTTGGAATATAGGAGAAAGGAGCAGCTCCGGCAGTTGCCCCGGGAGCTTCGTTGCTACCGCCTTGGGCCTCGCCGTCCAAAACGTTTCCTTGCAGCTGTGTTCTTGCCCCGTTTTCGATCATTAGCGACTTTGCCCCGGTAGTGCAGCCCGTGAGGTCGACGTTTCCGAATATATCAAAACTTGCTCCTGCGCTGGAGGCAGGCTGTGGCTGACTACCTGATATAGCAACTTGTCCTTCTTCAGTTGGCTCTACCGCTGAAATGGTTTCAGAAGAAGAAGTTGCTCCACCAATTCTTGCTATTCCACAGGAGTTGAATACAAGGTTATTAATCAACTGAGCAGCACCACTTTGGTTAGCTAGAAGCTCAGGGTTTTGGTTTTCACTCTGAGCAAAAAGATTTCTGATTAAGCTAACACCTTCCGGAGCTGTAGGAAGACTGCGAGTTAAGGAGTCTGCGCCGTTTTCTTGCAATCCTTCTACCGGTAGTTCTGCTTCCGGTAATTCTTCTTCTGTTGTTTCTTCTTCTCTATTTGGATTTATAGGTTTCTCCATTACAGGAAGGCTTTCAGCGATTATCGAGTTTTGGATTGTGATATTTTTTCCAGACTCTAGCGCGATCTGGTCTCCTCTAGTCCAGCTCATTGAAACATGGTCGATGATCACGTTTTCTGCCGCTGAGCCAAATTCAATATTCTTTCCACAGCAAGAGCTATCCTCAGTTGCTCCTCTTCTAAGTCTGATGTGCCGAACAATTACATCATTGGTATCTACTCGTATCAGAGCTCCTTCAAAATCGGAGTTTTCGTTGTGCCTAAGTAGTATCCCTCCACCTGGGGCGGTTTGACCAGCTATGGTTAGGAAAGGTTGAGTGATTTCCAAAGTAGAATCCAGCGAGATCGTTCCGGCGGTTCTGAATATGATGGTTCTAGCTCCAGTCGTTTCCAAAGCTTCTCTAAGTGAACCTCCTCCATCATCTTTGAGGTTATCCACGTAAACGACTTGTCCTCCTCTTCCACCAGCAGCCTGGTTTCCAAATCCTTCAGCCCCAGGAAAAGCAAGTCTAATAGGTCCAGTTCCGGCGATACCGCTAACAGAGCCGTTAGCAGTGCCTGCAGCAGGGGGAAGTCCCGAAAGAGCGGAGGAGCCTGTAGTGGCTGAAAATCCAAATTGAGAATCTCCGCCAGCAATTTCTAGGTTTTCTTCAGAAAATTCGGAGGAAGCACTAAAAGATGTGCCAGCTCCAGAGTCTGAGAAACCAGCAGTCGCAGTATTACTGGAACCTTCGTTTCCATTCGCTGATGGTAAGGTGGGTTCGAAGCCATTTTCATCACTAAAGGTGAAATCGTTTCTAGCTGTTTCAGAACCTGTGTTGGTACTGGAAGATAGTTGCGTAGCTTCGCTTTCAAAACTTTCAGGCATATCATCCCCAAAAGTTACTTGAGGAGCATTTTGAAAGCCAGCGCTACTTTCGCCTCTTAGAGTTTCAGGAGTTGTGTCTTGTCCCTGTTGTCCAGCTTGCCCGGTAGTAAAACTAAACTTTCGCGATCTAACTTGATCTCCCGAGTTATTTCTTCCTTCGATTCGGTAGACATAAGACTGTCCAGGTTGAAGAGGGCTGAGGGAAATAGTGTGAGTGCTTTTGTTTTGTTCGGGAGAGGGAGCATTGCTTAGAGTTCCGTTTTCTGGACCCCAAACTAGCATGGCATTTGCAGGCTGGGTGAATCCAAATGTAATCAGAGCATTAGTAGAATTGATTTGCTCAGTGGCACTAAAGATCAAATCAAAACTCTCTTGATCCGTAGCGATGGCGTCGTCCAAGTTTGCTCCTCCCTTAATGGAGTTAAAATCAAAGGTCGCTCCAGTCGAGCCGAATCCACCTGATTTGGTAGTTTGCTGGGAACAAACCTCAAGAGATCCGGAAGCATTCTCTGCACCAGCGTTTTCATTCAGATGACTTGCTACCTTCCCTGAAGCAAGAAGATTGAAAGGATAAGAGATATCAAAAGGCTCTTCCTCGGCTGGGCTGATTGAACCAAAATCCTTTGCTCCCTCTGTAAACTCGTTACCAATCGAGAGAATCGTTCCTGATTCTTTGGTTACAAGTTGATCTCCTTTGCCGGAGATTAGATTGTTTTCAGCCACTATTAATGAACCAGCCGTTGATATTAAGGCTTCAGACTGAAAGTTTTGAAAATGATTATTGAAGAGATGAGTTCTACTCCCGGCTCCTACTTTTACTGAAGAGAGACTGCTGTTGAAAACAGAAAGTAAAGTTTCGCCTGAAGTAGAAGAGCTAACTTGGACGCTATTTGGTGTATTTTCTGCTTTGAGGTTTGATAGTGAAATAAAATTAGCAGCGGCTCCTGCGCCTGTCTCGGCGTTCGTGCCGATACTGATCCCTTCTCCTGCTCCGAGGTTTTTAAATGTAATGTGGTCGAGCCAATAGTCTTCGCCCCCAGTTATATCGAGTCCGTTTGTTGAGCCAGAGCCTGCAATAGTGATTCCATGAACAATAGTGTTACCGCCTTCTAGATTTAGAATAGAGGAGGAGTTTTCTTGAGTAGAGGAAATGGTAATATTTGCCATCTCGCCTCCCTCGCCCCTTCCATCAATTGTTACCCCAGAGGATTCAATGTTTAGCGGAGTGCTAAGTGAAATTGTTTCTCCATATATTTTTTTGCTGAAGGTAATCCAAACAGGGCCTTCTTGACTCAGAGCTTGGCGTAGAGAGCCTTCGCCACTATCAGCAGTAGTGGTGACTTCACTAAAGTTTTGAGCCTCAGCGCCACCTGTGGCGTCGCCACCAAAACCGGTGCGTTCGTTTTGTGACAAGAGAGAGTTGATTCTGTCTACCTGACAACCTGCCGTGGCGGCTTCCCTGTTGGACTGTGAGTTCGCTGAAGTTTCCGTTGCTACTGTTGTCGATGTGGAGGTGGAAGACTGTAGTCGTGAAAGGTCAATATCTTCTTGTGCAGATGCTGAAGAGTGAAAGACTAGGTTGAGCAGAGCGGACGCAACTAGGCTTAGGAGTAGAGAGAAGATTTTCATGGGATAGATACCGGTAAAAACTAAAAAAATCACACTTGCTTAGGATGAGAATTGCGTGAATAGGACGCGGCTATTTTCTTGGTCTTTATTCCAAAGCATTGCTAAAACCAGATAAAAACACTGACAGTATTTAGTCTACTAGTACCGGAAGGCTCAATCTAGGTTTCCGGAAGTAAAAGATTTACCATTTGTTTTCAAAACTTCAGTTATAATAACAAGTTAGAGGGGATCCTAAAAACTACTCAGAGCCGGTCCTGAAGCTAGTGAGATTTAAAAGGGTATTAGGCTTACTCTGTTTTTTTCTCCGAACTAGGTTCGGGTTCCCTAGTAGATTGATACTTTTAAGAACATACAATATGTTAAGAAATTATCGTTCCCGGAGCTTTTCATGAAGACTCTTGGCACCCAGAGTCTCGGAATCCTTTCCTACTTTTTTGGGTGAGCCGTTCTTTAAAATATTTCTAAAAATTAAAAAGCTGATTTGAGAGTTGCGACCGTATACCCAATTCAGAAAAATAAATGAGTTGAAGAGTTCAGTTTGAGGGTTTCTGCATACACCCAATTTACAGGTTTTTTTGGAATATGGAGCGAACAATGACAGCAAGAAAAATAAAAGTGAAAGTTTTGAAAATTGAAGCTAAAAACGGTTGCTTCGGTCAAATCGAGTATATCGACTTGTTAAGCGCTGAAGCGGAGAATCGAACTAAAGAGTTGATGGAGAGAGAGTGTGACGAAGGCGGAAATTTTTATGATCTGATATCTGATTTTTGTGCAGAGAATAACTGCTCAAGAGAAGATGCCCTAAGTATTGTCTTAGTGAAGATTGAGAGTTACCTAGGAAATCATCCTGAGGCAGATAATCAAGTTGGTTTGGATTTGTTTGAACGGGGTAAATCTCTAAGTTTGTTTGCTACCACTTTTAGTAAATAACTAAATTTTCTGAGGATTTTGACCGGATTGTATGGTCAGAACCCCTCAAACAGAACTCAAAGAATATTAAATCTATGTCTAAAACAATCAGATTTTATATTTTTAATTAATCGATTATAAAGGCGTTCCCAACTTGCCCACGCCGTGTTTTATCACGGCAGTGG